>DAOTMJ010000078.1 GCA_035450225.1 Candidatus Hydrogenedentota bacterium | reverse complement strand
AGAACCATACGATCCACAGATGACGCAGATACACGCAGATATCGAAAAGATAAACGGAGGTAAAAGGGTCTTCCCTATAAAACGTGGGCGTTGCCCACAACCCAGTTTCTCTTCATTCCTCGTGCTCGTGCTCGTATTCGTCTTTCGACTTGTGAAACGGGAGGCAATTCGCGCATGATCGTCTCGCGACTGACGAATCGGAGGCCGGCATGGATACACGGGATTTGTTGATTGGACTGGCGGCGCTGCAACTGGGGAAGACCGATGCGTCCCGGCTTGCGGATGCCTATCATTCGTATGCCGCGGAAGAATCCGGCGACTGGCTCGTGTATCTGGCAGGCATGAATGTGCTGTCGGCGGACGATGCGCGGGAAGCGGCGGCCTTCGCGGGCCAACTCGTGCGCGCGTGCGGGAACGATGAATTCGCGGCATTGGATGTGCTGGGTGGGATGGAAAAGGCGCACGGGATTTTTCTGGGGGGCATCGCGGAGAGCGGCCAGCCGCCTTGGCATATCGAGCGGGGTGCGCCTTTGAGCCTGCTCATTGAACGGGCCGGTACACCGGAAGAACGGTTCGCGCTGTTGCCGTTGTTCGCGGAAGCCTGCCGCATCGTGGGGGCCGCGCATGCGCGGGGAACGATACACCGCAATCTCCATCCGGGCGCCATCTTCATAGGCCATTCGCACGCGGTTGCCGTACGCGGCTGGAATGTCTGCCGGGTGCGCGGCAAGCATGACGCGATTGGCGATGCGCTTGCAGAGGCCGTGAAGCGTCTGCGTGAGGACCGGCCACTGGACGATGCCCTGTCAATAACGCTCGCTCCGGCCTACCTACCGCCGGAACTGGCCCGCGGCCATATCGAGGAAATTGACGCCCATGCCGACGTGTACGCGCTCGGCGCCATCCTTTACACCATGCTGGCCGGCCGGCCGCCTTTTTCGGCGGAATGCCCTTCCGAAATCCTGCGCGCGGCGGGATCGCGAAAACCGGAACCTGTGTCGCTGTCCGAACCGACGGCGCCGCCGGAACTCGTGGCCATTTGCGAACGCGCCATGCACCAGGAACCGTCCGCGCGGTATGCGTCCGCGAAGCAACTCGCGGACGAACTGTCGCAGGCCCTTCGCGCGCCCGTGGCCCGTTTGCGCGAGGATACTCCGCGGCCGGTTTGGCCCTATGCGCTGCTTGGCGCGTGCGCCATGGGACTTGTGGCGCTTGCCTTGGCCTTCCTGTACGCGGGAGCGGCCAATAGGGCGTCGGAAGCGTTTCGCGGTCTTGCGGCCCTTGAGCAGAAGTGCGCACGGGCCGAGGAAGAACGGGATCGCCTGGCGCGCGATTTGGAAGAGGCGCAGCAATTGCGCCGGCAGATGGAAGAGGAACGTGAGCGGTCGGATATTGCCCAGGCGCAGTTGCAGGCGTCGGTGAAACGATTGGAAGAAGCCCGGCAAAAGGCCGAATCCGCAAAGTCCAAGGATCGGAAGCCTGTACCCACCCCCAATGCCGAGGAGGAAAAAGCGACCGAAACGCCGGAAGGAAAACAGGCCGCGCCTGAAACCGGTGAATCCAAACAGCAAGAGCCGGCTCCCGGCGCCGATGCGTCCCAACGTCCGCCCGGCCTGACGAAAGCGGAGTACGCGAAGAATCTTCCGGAACTGATCGCCTCGTTGAAGGCGGAATCCGGGGCGGATGGCAAAGGGATCGTGGTTGTAAGGCCGCACGGCGCGGACGTGGCCGCCGATTTGCTGCGGCTGCAATTCAAGGACGGGGACATCATCACGAACATCAACCGCAGTCCGGTCGAATCGCTCGAACAGGCGGCGCGCATCCTGGAAAGCCTGAAAAACGATCCGGGTTTCAATGTCCGCATCCTGCGCAACGACCAGCCCTGCGTCATGCGGGTCAACGTGGTGGATGCCGCGCCGCCGGCCAAGGCCCCCGCCGATTCGGGCACGGACGGAAGCGGATCGGCAAAGGGCGGCCTGACGCTGATAACGCCCCGCGAAACACGGCCTCTACCGCCGGACGATGCCGCATCAGACGACAAAGCCGGAGCGGATGAAAGTCCTGCGCCGCCGGACGACAACGCGCATTGATCAGGCCGTTTTGATTCCCTTACTCGGCAGGCAGTTGCTTGATTGCATCGCCGGCTCGAATATTTCCCGGATCGCGCCGTAGCGCCTGCTGGTAAGCTTCGCGCGCTTCGGCAGTCCGCCCCAGTTGGGAATACGCATACCCCATGTTGCACCAGATTTCCGTGTCGTCCGGCTGCAGTTCGATGGCCCGCCGGTAGTGCGGCAGCGCGGCCTCGAATTGGCCGGCCATGGCGAAGGCGCTGCCGAGGTTGTTGTGCGCTTTTGCGTTGCCGGGATCGAGCCGCAATGTTTCCCGGAAGGCCTCGACGGCTTCCGGATAGCGTTGCTGTTTCGCGAAGGCGATGCCGAGATTGTACCGGGCGTTGGGTTGGCCGGGATCCATTTCCAGCGCCTTGCGATACGAAGCGATGGCCTCGTCCAGTCGGTTCAATCCCATGAGCGCATTGCCCAAGTTATAGTGCAGCGAGGCATCGCCCGGATCGAGCATGATCGCGCGTCGGCAATGTTCGGCTGCCTTGTCGAACTGCCGGCGTTCGTCGGCGTAGGCGACGCCGAGTCCCTTGTGTGCGCGATAATTATCCGGCGCGATGCGCAAGGAATGTTCGAACAAGGCAATCGTGTCCCGCCATGTTTCCGTCTGCGCATGGGTCCGCAGACCCAGCGCGGCGAGGATGGCGCATGCAACCAAAACCGCCGCCCGCGCGTGTTTCCGCGCTACTGGAAGCAGAATCCATGTCGCCGCGAGGAAAAGGCCGATATGCGGAATGTAGGTGTAGCGATCAGCAAGCGCCTGATCCCCAACCTGAACGATGCCGATAACGGGCACGAGCGTCCCCAGATACCAGAGCCACCCGACAAGGCCCCACGGATGTCGCCGGCCGTATGCGAAGGCCGACGCCGTCAGTACAACAAGGATGACCGAGGCGATTATGGGCTGCCAAAGCGGAATCTCCGTACGAAGGTGCGGATAGTAGATGCCGAGCGACACCGGCCAGACGGTCATGATCAGATAACGAACATAGGCCACCGGCACATTCGCAAGCCGGGCCCAGATTGGGATCGCGTCAACCGTCACGACACCGCCGCCGGAACGCTGGACGATGAACGTGATTATGCCCGACAGGAGGGCGAGCGCGAAGATCGGCGTTTTTTCCATCAACAAACGGGGGAAGTAGGGGGATCGCCAAGGGGTGATGTGTTTCTCGTCTTGCATTCCAAATCGTTTCAGCGGCCAGTAATCGAGCAGGAGCAGCGTGGCGGGCAGGGTCACAAGCATTGGCTTTGCCATCAATCCCAGCGCGAACAACACGGAAACCAGCGCCATACGGCCCATGCAGGGGCCGCGTGCATACCGGACATACGCGGCCGTCGCAAGTATCCAGAAAAGTCCGCTCAGGACGTCCTTGCGTTCGGAAATCCACGCAACCGATTCAACGTGCAACGGATGCAGGGCAAACAATGCCGCAATCCACGCGCTTGCCGCCGTTTCCCTCGTCATCGTGCGCAGTAGGAGAAACAGCAGCGCGCCGTTCAATGCGTGGATGAACGCGTTGATAAGATGGTGCACACCGGGATTCACGCCGAACAACGAAACATCCAACTGCAGCGAGATCCACGTCAGCGGATGCCAGTTGCAGACGGCATCCGTCGTAAAAGCCCAGCGGATGCTTTCAAGAGTCAAGCCAGAAGCGACGTGTGGGTTTTGGTAGACGTAGGCGGGATCGTCGAAATTGACGAAATCGAACCACGCGGTCTGAATGTAGGGCGCAAGTCCTGCCAAGAACAAGGCCATGATCAGGGCCACTACCGGCCACGGATTCGTTTTCGCCGTGGGCGATTCGGGTCTTGCCGGCGTGGACGGCTTGACGGGTTTCGATTTTACGGATCTTCGCGACATGAGATGAGGCTCAAGGGGCAAGGCTAAAGGCTAAAGTGTTCTGATTTTCAACTCTCAACTCCTGACTCCTGACCACCGGCCACCAACCACCAACTCCTGCCTACTGCCTTTCCCGCAGGTATTTTTCGATATTCGTAAGTGCTTCCTTCGCGCGTTCGTTGCTCGGGTCGAGGGCGAGCGCCTTCTGCAGGGGTTCCCGCGCTTCCTTGGGTTTGTTTTGACGGGCAAGGGCGAATCCAAGGCCGATCCACGCCTCGACGTTACGTGGATTCAACGCCGCGGCCTTGGCATAAGCATCGCCGGCCGGGCCGAGTTCGCCCAGTTCGGTGAGCGCGTGGCCGAGATTCAGAAAGGCGTCGCCGCTGTTGGGTTGCAGGCGTGCCGCTTCGCGAAACTGCGTGGCCGCTTCCCGTAGGCGTCCCTGCACCGCAAGCGCATTGCCGAGGTTGATGCGCGCGTCCGTGAAATCCGGCTTGAGTTTCAGCGCCTCCTCATAATGCGCGGCGGCTTCCGCGTATTTTTTCGCATCGGCCAGTTCGTTGCCCCGCGTGAAATAGTCGCCGGCGCCGGCCAGCCGCGGCACGACAATCGCGGGGCGATGCGCCGCCGCTTCCTTTTCGAGCGATTCGGCCAGTTTGTGCGCGGGTTCGTGGCGCGGATTCAGGCGGGCGGCCTCGCGAACATGGCGCAGCGCCTCGTCATGTCGTTCGAGACGCTGTAAGGTCAATCCGAGATTGTAATGCGCGTCGGGGTCGTTGGGATTGATTTGAAGCGCCTTCGTGTAATGGCTTGCGGCCTCCTCCATCTTTCCCAGCGAGAAATAGGCGACGCCAAGATCGTTTTCAAGGTCCGCGTGGTTCGGATGGCCGGCGGCGAACTGCATCGCCTGCTCGTATTCCCGGATGGCCGCCTCATATTCCCCCTTTTCATAATGGATGAGACCGATATAGATTCGCGCGGCGACGTAACTGTTGCGGAATTCCACGGCTTTTTGAAAATGATGGAGCGCCTCATCGAGACGGCCGGCGCGCTTCAGCGCGATTCCCAGGTTGTAATGGACGAAATCATTTCCGCTGGTGGCCTTCAGCGAATGTTCGAACAGGGTGATATTGTCGCGCCATTTCGCGGTTTGCGCGAAGGCCGCCGCGGCGTAGGCCAGCACGAGGGCGCAACCCGCCGCCATGGGAAGGGCCGGGCGGAACCACGGCGCTTTGGTCCGAAGCCATGCCGCCGCATCGTGCGATCCCCACAGCGCCATGATGAACAGTCCGACAATGGGCAGGTACATGTAGCGGTCGGCGATGGATTGGGATCCGACCTGAACGATTCCGATGACCGGCACGAGCGTGCCGAGAAACCACAGCCAGCCCACGGCCAGATAGCGCCGCGTGCGGGATCCGCGCCAGACCCATACGGTGGCCGCCGCGAGCGCAACCACCGCCGCCAGCACAATCCACCCACTCGTCTCCGCGCCGAGATGCGGATAGTAGACGGACAGGTTCGACGGCCAGACGGCCTTCACGACGTAGCGCACGTAGGAAATAAAGACATTGCCGATCCGTTGGAGGGGGGGCATGGCTTCAAGGGTCCGCATCGCCCCACCACGCTGCTGCACGATAAACGTAACCACGCTCGAGGCCGCGGACATGGCGAACCAGGGAAGTTTTTCGAGAACGAGGCGCTGCCACGCGGACGCCTGAAGACGGAAGGGTGAAGGCGAAAGGCGATCCGTTTTGTTTTTTTTGCGTCTTGTGTCGAGTGCTTCCCGCTTGATCTCGCGTGCTTTGTGCCTTTCGAGCGGCCAATAATCGAGCAGGAGGAACACGCAGGGCAGCGTGACGGCCATCGGTTTCGCCATCAAAGCCAGCGCAAACAGGACGGTTGCCACCAGATAGCGGGGAACGCCGGGATTGCGCGCATAACGGACATAGGCCCCCATCGCCGCGATCCAGAAAAATGCGTGCAGGACATCCTTGCGCTCCGAAATCCACGCAACCGACTCGACGTGCAGCGGATGCGCGGCAAACAACGCCGCCAGCAACAGGCTGCGCCGGGCGGCGCCCGTCATCGCGCGAAACACAAAAAACAGAAGCACCGAATTGATCAGGTGCAACAGCGTGTTGACCGCGTGATGGCCCCCGGCTTTCATGCCGAAAAGCTGGCAGTCCAGCATGTGCGACAGCCACGTCGCGGGATGCCAGTTCGCGACCGCCCCCGTCGTCATGGCCCAGGCAAAACCCCGCGTTGTGAGGCCGTCCTGAACAATCAGATTTTTCACGACGTAGTCGTCGTCGTCGAGCACCGAAAAGCCATGGCGCAGCGTCTGGCCATAGATGCCGATGACGACGACCGCCAGCACGGCCGCCGCAAGCGCCAAGCGCCACCCCCGCATGGATGGATGCGTGTTTTGTTCAGGACATTCCATAGCAAAAAAACCGGTTTGTGAAACCGTGCAAAGTATCCGGCGCGGGCCGGGAAATGTCAAACGCCTTTTTGTGATATAATCCCCGCAGGCAGGTAATGTAGGTGGTAGTTTCGCTGTATGAACGTCAGGGAGGCGTTCGGCGATGGATTCCAAGGCTACATTCCGCGGTCGCCGCCGGCCGGCATGGCTATTGGCGCTGGTTCTGGCGCTGTGGGGGGCGTGCGCGAGGGCGCAATTTCTCGACGCAAATCTCGAAGCGGCCGTGCGCGAGGCATTGGGCAAGCCTTCGGGCGCGCTCACGGCGGGCGACTTGGCTTCGCTGCTCTACCTCGACATTTCGGAAAGCGATATCGCGCGGCTCGACGGGATCCAGCAATGCGTCAATCTCCAGACGCTTATCGCCTACGGCAACCGCATCGCCAGTATCGAACCCTTGCGCGGCATGACGTCGCTCACGTTCGTAAATATCGAGAACAATCGGATTGAAGACATATCGCCGCTGCTCGACAATCCCTGGCTCAGCGACATCAGCCTGTTCGGCAATCCCCTTTCCGTGCAGTCGCTATGCACCGACGTCGAAACGCTTGCCGATTTGGGCGTGAGTGTCGCCTATGAGGAACCGGACGAAGACAGCGACAATCTCTATACCTGCGGCGAGGTGGCCAACGGTACCGACCCGGCCAATGCCGATTCGGACGGCGACGGCATCGCCGACGGCTACGAGGTCGAATACGGCCTGAATCCGCTCGACCCCGCGGATGCCGACGCAGATTCCGACGGCGACGGCCTTACCAATCTCGAAGAATTCTGGCTGCGCGCCGATCCGCATGCGTCCGCCAGTCCCTATTCCACCGTCCATGTCTCCGAAGACGGTTCCGACGAGTCCGGCGACGGTTCCCCGGCCCGGCCGTGGCGCACCATCCAGTTTGCCATGGACCAGGTTTCGCCGATGGAAAACCTGCCCGCGACCGTACTGGCGGGGCCCGGAAAATATACGGGCGCCATTGTTCTGAAGCCGTTTGTGCGATTGCAGGGATATGTCGGCGAAACGGACGCGGCCGTTGTCGAGGGAACGGTGGAGGGCGCGGAAGGCGCCTTGTTGCAGCGGCTTGTCCTGCGCGAAGGGGACGACAAGGATGGCGATATCGCGCTGCTTTCGATGAACGACGCGGCCATGAACGTGCTGAACGTCGCGTTCCACGGCGCCGACGATTCGAGTCGAGCCACAGGCATCGTGTTTCGCGGCGAAGCCCCGGGCGGGGCTTTGATTTCCGACTGCACGTTCACCGAATTGCGCCGGGGCATGGAAATCTTCGGATCGTTGCCGACGGTGCGCCGTTGCGCCTTCAGCAAAATCGTCGAACACGGCATCATTATCCGCGCGCTGCCGGAAAAGGCCGGCACGCAGGGGTCGCTGGGCAACGTCTACAACCCGAACACCGGATGGAATACGTTTCAGGACATCGGCGGCTACGATGTGGTCAACGAACGGTCGCAGACCGTTGTCATGCAGAACAATGGCTGGGGCGCCGCCGATCCGGCCACGCGCATTTCCGGACCGGTCAACTACGATCCGCCGCTGGCGTCGGGGTCGTCCCTCGTGCCGGCCAGTATCGTCTGTACCGTATGGGACGCCAAGGACAAGTTTCCGATCGTCGGCGGGTCCATCCTGCTGACGCCCGGTGTTTTCATGCCGACAACCGGCGACAGCAAGGGCATTTATACCCTTTCATGCCTGGCGGAGGGCAATTACGGGCTGGCCATCAACGCCGTGGGCTATCACCCGGCTTCGCGAAACGTGACCGCCAAGAGCGGTGAAGTTACCGCCCTCGTCGTCCCCATCAAATCGCTCGAAGCCGGTGAAGGCGAAGGTGAAGGCGAGGGTGAAGGCGAAGGCGAAGGCGAGGGCGAGAACACGGGCGGCTGCTTTGCCGGTACAGTCAAAGCCATGCCTCTTGGCGGACCGCACGGCGGCGCACACGGCGATTCCCTGCCGGCGATCGGTGCGGGACTGTTTTTACTGCTCGCCGCCGCGCAACGCTTGCGGCCAACGAAGGCTTTACGGATGCACATGTAGCGAGTCCACCAAACTTGCCGCATTTCGCATTCCATGTTTTGCGCCTTGCATTCCGTGCCGTCCGTACCTACCCTCCCGTAAAGTATGTGAAATAGCCCTACAAACAAACCGCGCCGGTTGTGCCATACTACGCTGCGGAAAGAGGGTGTTTGCCGGGTGCCGTGCAGGAACAGTCAATGGACAATGGGAGGATGCGCGATGAAGCGGGTATGGAGGTTGGGGATCGTTGCGATCTTCGCGGTAATAGGCACGGGGATCGCGCAAACGCAGACGAATAATGTTCCGGGGATAATTTCCGACAAGGTTCTCTACCTGTTTCAGCACATCTTGCCGCCGGAGCGATATCAAGAC
>DAOTMJ010000077.1 GCA_035450225.1 Candidatus Hydrogenedentota bacterium | reverse complement strand
TGCATGCGGTCGAGGAGTCCGCCGAACGTTGGGTGTCGCTTGCCGTGCGCGATCCCGGCGGCGACATCGAGATAGTGGTAGCCGACAGCGGTCCGGGCATTCCCCCGGACATTGAACGATCGCTTTTTGAGCGATTCGGCACCACAAAGGAATTCGGCAAGGGGACCGGTCTGGGGTTGAGCATCTCGAAACGTATTGTTCAATCCCACGGCGGCAGTCTTTCCTATGATCGTTCGTCGGGTCATACCCGGTTTACGGTCCGTTTGCCCAAGGTGCATCGCGAAGAGTCCAGTTGAACGGTCCGGAGATTTCCAATCCATGATTTCCCTTGTCGTTCTGGCGGGTTCATGCGCGATGGGCGCGGTGGATTTTGCCGATGCCGCCCACCGCGAGGCATGGCTGCATCATCCCGTGGTGGGCGATCCATCGTTCGACGCCTTCGAACGGTATTCGCACAACCCGGTTTATACAGGCGCGCCACCCTATGAATGGCCGGTAAACGGCGCCTTGTTCCGCGATCCGAAAAGCGGCCGTTGGTATGCGTATGTGTCGTTGTATCCGAAAGGCTACTGGCCCGCGGGCCCGACGCGGCTGTTGCGTTCGTGCGACGACGGCGTGTCATGGGAGGATCGCGGACTCGTCATTACGGGCGACAAGGACCTGTTCGACGGCGACGGCGTTTCCGCGGGCGCCACGTGCGACGCGTCCATTGCCGCGGATGAACGGGGTTATCATGCCGCCTATGGATGGGCCAAGCCCGACAACTCGGACGGCGGTATCGCCTATGCCTTCGCGGAGTCGCCCGAAGGGCCTTTCGTTCGCGACACGAAACCCATCCACGCCGAATCGGCGCAGCCCATGCTTCCGCCGGGGTACAAGCGCGTCTACGCAAGTTCCATCGTTCGTCGCAAACGCGATTGGCTCATCCTTGCCTCCATGAGCACGCCGCGCAATGCCGGCGGCATGTGGGCCTTTATCGGCATGACCGCGCCTGAAGCCCGCGGCCCCTATTCGCCGCCGATCGTTCTTCGTTCGCCGCAGCAGGACGCATGGGCGCCGCAACCGGTTGAATTCTTCCCGGCATTTGTCCACGAGGATTACGTCTACGCGCCGTTGACTTCCGTCGCCGCCAATCGTGGATATCACGTGGTCTACCGGGCGGCCATCGAGGAAGCGCATCGTCCCGGGGCATGGCGAGTCTGGCAGGATGGATCCGTTTTTCATGCCGAGGCGAACGAATGGGAATCGCACGGGATTTGGGGACAGGCCGTGGCGGGCTTTATCGGCCCCGATGAACGGCTCCGCATCCTGTATCCCTCGCGCAATTCGGAAGGCATCGGAACCATCAACCTCGCCGGACGGCCATGGAAGAAACCGTATCGAAACGGTTTCCGTCTTTCTGCGCCGAATGCGCCTTCGTTGGCGTTGTTGCAGCGTTGTTTCGTGGAATTTGAACTCGAAATCACGCTGGACGCCGTGGGGCCGTGGCGCTGTATCTGGGCGCACCGGGGGCCGATCGGTCCGGACCGTGCCGCCGCCGACGCCGAATTGTCGTCCCTGTGTCGGCGTTCGATGATGGAACTGCGCCTTACGGCCTTGGACTGGTCGCTTTCCGCCTATGCGGATGATGGCGCCGCGACAGTTCTCGCGAATGGCAAGAAGGCAGAGGGTCTGAGCGGAACCCTGGCGCTGAAACAGGAATCCAATGCCGTGGCCATCGCATGGAACGGCGCGCCGCTGGGCCGCATCGAACTTTGTGCCATGGCGGGCGGTTTGGCGCTCCTTGCCGAAAAAGGGACTTATCTCGATGTGAAACGCTTTTCGGTATCGGGCGGCGAAATACCCGGCTCGTGGTTCCTGTTGCCGGTCGAAGGCTTGCTGGGCGCCGGTTCGCAAGAGAAAGAATGGGAAGCCATTCGCGGCTGCCGGTATGGCAACGGGTTTGCCAGTTCGCGGGAAGGCGCCCGTGTCAAATGGAATTTCACCGGGCGCCGGGTTCGGGTATGGGCGCCGCGCGGTTCGGAATACGGTGAGGCCGAAATCCGGCTGGACGGCGCATCGCGGGGCCGCGTTTCTTTTCATGACACGGAATCGCGCGAATCAGCCGTTTTGTGGGAATCGGGAGAACTTGACACGGGCCGCCATGCAATCGCATTGATTTGTGCCACGGGAACCATGCCCGTGGATTCGCTCGAGATCGTCCCGTGAATCGGGAAAATCGTCACCGGGCGGGCGGCGCGTTGCCAAGGCGCTGAAGAGCTTGCCGGGAAAGTGTATCGTCCGGATACATCGCGAGCGTGCGAAGATAGGCGCGCCGCGCCCCTTCCGCATCGCCCTTGGGTTCGCGTGTTTGCGCAAGGAGACGGTTTGCCGCGCGCGACGCCGGGAAGCGGGCGGCGAGTTCCGCTGCCTCCCGGTATGCCCTTTCTGTCTCGTTGCATTCGATCAGCCATCGGACGAAGTGAACGCGTAGCGCGCCGTCATCCGGGTTCAATCGCAAGGCCGTTTCAAAATCGTCCAATATTTCCTTTTGCGGGTCCGGCCCCACTTGATTGCGCAACAGGTTTGCGTATGCTTCCGTCGTGGCCAACTTTCCTGAACGATTCCCGTTTCGCACCCCTTGCTCGATGAGCCACACTTTTCCCGCCGCGCCTAAACCCATCCGGCGTTCGCATTCGGATTGAGACAGGGGGGAGGTGTCGGCGCGGTGGCCTCCTTTTGATTCGATGATGGCGGCTACTTCGGGAAAAACCGATGCCGCCAGAAGGTGGTTCCCCTCGAAGGTAAAATGGAGCACGTCGCAGAATAAATCGTATCCAGGCGCCGCAACCTTTCCGGAATAGACCCAGCAGGCACGGTCGAAATCCACTAACCGCACCGGGCCTTCGGCTGCGCGGCGGGCAAACGCAAGGATGCGTTGGTTGAAGGCCGATCGCGGTATGGCCGAGATGTCGCTCGCGGCCTGCGTGGCGGCGTTTTCGGCGGCATTGCGGCCGAGCGTACACAGCACGACGTCCGCGCCCATTCTCCGCGCTTCTTTGACGATTACGCCGAGATTGGCCTCGAAGTCGTTTAGGGCAGGATTATCGGGCGTGTCTTCGTTCGGCCACACTAGCGGTGGCGCCTGATCATGCCGGCGGTTTCGCGCCATTTGAATCAGGCGTAGCCGGTTGATTGCAACTTCGGCACGGAAGAGCATCGGGCGTGGAATGAACGGCAGCGCCTTTGACAAGGCCGGGCTTGTGAAAGGCGGATTTCCCTCGTTGTTGCCCATGTACAGCAGAACCACATCGGGTTCGAGTTCGGGGAAATACGACGCCATGACTTGCAGGACGTTCGAATTCGTTCCCGGCACGGCGGCGTTGATGACCTCGATGCGGATGCCGGGAAATGCCTCGCGCAGCATCATCTCCAGATAACGCGCGAAACCGTAGCCGCCGAACGGGCTGCCGTAGGCCGCCGATTCGCCCAGAACAATCACGCGACGGACATTCGCGGGTTTCGGCGTTGCGGCCATGTATTCCGCGCAATCCCAGTCCATGATACTTTCGACCGGCAGCGAGAAAAATTGCTGATGAAAGGCCTTGTTAGGTCGAATCGTGTTTTCCGCGTGGATTAGATAGCGCAAATCGGCGCCGTATCCGCCGAGTCGCGCGGCGAATTCAGCCCCCGCCAGAAGCAGCGCCGGCGCACCGGCCAAGAGCCATGCGTACATGAGCCATGCGCGTGCAAGGCGTCCCACGAAATGCGGAATGCCCGCTTTCATCCGGGTATGGTATCCTTCCTCCATGCGTAACCTGTTTTGTCCGGAGATGAAATGCGCATGAGCCGCGGCGGCCTCCAAAACATCGGCGCTTCACCGGAAAACCGCAACCGGTTCGCGCTGCTCGACGGATGCCTAATCGTTTTCCTGGCAGCGCTGGCCATCGCATTGCGCGGCATTCATCTTTCCGAACAATCCGTCTGGTACGACGAGTATATTACCATCCGATTCGCCGATGCGCCCAGCCTGCTCGAATGTCTTCGCGAACAACTCCAATGGGACTGGCACATGGTGCCCGTATACCATACCTTCGAATACTATGCGTATCAATGGTCGGGCGGGAGCGTCATGGCGGTGCGGGGATTGTCCGTCCTTTTCGCGGCGGGATCGGCGATCGTCATCTATCTTCTTGGACGCCGGTTATATGGCGCATGGGCCGGCGCTGTGGCCGGTGCGCTTTTCGCCATGTCGCCTTTCCACATTTTTCATGGGCAGGAAATCCGTCCGTATTCGCTGGTTACGCTGCTGGCCATGCTTTCCGTGTATTGTTTCGTGCGCGCGGTCGCCGGAGACGGCCGGCGGTGGTGGATGTTGCACGCCGCGTTCAACCTAGCGTTGATGTGGACGCATCTGTTGGCGGCGATACTTCTGGCGCCGTTGGGCCTGTTTTTGATCCTGCTTCATGCGCGCGCGTGGCGGCGCACTTTTTTATGGGGCATGACGCACGTCTTTTTTTTGATGTTTATTGTCCTATGGATACATTCGCTCCAGGGCGGCATGGACAGTCCCAAGGCGCCGCCGCCCCCCGCCAAGGCCCTTTGGGACGACTGGTTTCATCGCGATCCGGTCTATCTGCATTGGGTGTTCGGTTCGCTGCCCCTGGACAAGACGCCCGAAGAAATCGGTTCGGTCGTCCATCGAATTTTGATGGTCCAGCCCCGGTATGAAAACGTCCTGGCGTGGTCCTTCGCCGCGGCATGCGCCCTTCTGCTGGTTGGATCGCTTGTGCAAAGCGGGATTGGCGGGAAAGGTTCGCCCAATGACCGTCAGCCGCCGCCTTTGCAAGCGGTTGTTTTGCTGTTGCTCATTTTTACCATTCCAAGCACGATCTTGTTCGCGCTGACATGGGCAACGCGGCTCGAACTGTTTCAGGCCCGTTTCTCGGCGTATAGTTCCCCCGCGTTGTATTTGATGGCCGGTGGGTTCGTGGCGAACTTGGGCGTCTGGCTGCGGCCCTCGCGTCCCGATTCGCGCATCGCGCACGGCGTGCGCGCGATGGCCGCAGCGGGGATCGTCTTCCTTATGGGGGTGCAAACCGTTCTTGGCGTGGGATTGCCGATTCGCCAGGGGTATCTTGCCGCGGCCCGGACGCTGCGCACCGAAAAACACGAAGGGGAAAAACTCGTCGCCCACGGCCTCTACACCCAATGGCTGCTCGCCTATAATCTGGGCGATCCGCCCATGCCGGCCATCGAAAGTCATGGATTCGACGGTTTGTGTCACGCGACGGATGCGTTGCTGCAATCGAAAGAACCTTTCTGGGTTGTGCTGACCGCCGTGCCTCCGCATTGTCCCTGGCCTCCGGACATGTCGGGCCTTGCCGAACGGTACGCGGCCTACTTGACGGAACGCGGCGCGCCATTCGAGACGAAGCGGTTTTTAGGCATGCAGAATGTCCACCTGTTTCACGTGACGGCTTTTCGCGCGTCTTCCTGAGAGCCTTGAAAATGTTTTCAGTCGGTCACGAGCATTTGGACGGGAATGTCGTGGGCCTCTGGAATCCAGCGCGGATACAGTTGTTCGCGAAAGGCAAGTCCAATGCTGACGCCGTCGAAGCCGGCAAGGAAGCGATCGAAGTAACCTCCGCCATAACCGATGCGATAGCCGTCCTCGCTGAATGCGATGCCCGGGACGAGGCAGACGGAGCCGGGCGGCGGCGTTGTGGGACGCATGGATTCCGCGCGCGGTTCGAGAATGCCGAACCGACTTTCGGCGAGATCGTTCCAATCGCGCAGGGCGGACCAAATCATGATGCCCCGCGGTTTCGCCACGGGCACGAGCACGGGCCGCCCTTCCCGCAGCACGCCGTCCATCAAGGCCCGCGTGTCCACTTCGTTGTCTTTCGACGCCACGTAGCCCAGTACGCACGGGGCCTGTTGAAAGGCTTCCAGCGCCCGGACGCGCTCCGCAATGGCGGCGCTTTTCGCGGCGGCCATCTCGGGCGAAAGGGCCCGGCGCGCGGCCAACGCGATACGGCGCAATTCGTCTTTGCTTGTCATGGGACGTGCCCCTGCTGTTGTTCAAGATCCATGATGGCCGCGGCGATACGCGCGCGGTAGTCCATGAGCAAGTCGAAATCCAGTGAATAATCTTTTGTCCATCGCGTGATTTCGTCAATGTTTGCCATCTGCCAGCCGATCAATTGTTCGACGGCTTCATCCATGAGCGCCTGCGCTTTTTGGGCTTCAGCGGCGTGGCCGATGGCGCGCGCCTTGGCAATGGCTTCTCGCAGCACGTGGAGGGCACGATAGTCCTCCACGCCGTCGCGGTCGGCTTCCCAACGGCGCGACGGCGTTATCTGCCGGTTCGTTTCATAGACCACAGAATAATCCGGATTCGTGAACGTCCACCAGTTGTCCTCGCCGCGATACACCCAGTATCCCGCGCCTTCGCATCCGAATTTCCAGGCCATCCACGCGAATGCACGATAATGGCCGAGCGGCGGCAGATCCTTGGCCGGTCCCGGCGCCTCATAGGTCCAGAACCGCTTGGCGTTCTTTTGAAACCACTCGACGAGTTTCGGATCGCGCTTGAGCAGGTTCATTTCCGGCTGCCAGATGTCCACAAGATTCTTGAATTCGTCGAGATACTCGACACGCACAAGGCCCGCCGGATCAGCGTACATCTGGACGTTCGGATCGGCGCGTTTGACCATTTCACAAAAGCGTTTCAGGATGGGGACAAGCGTGAAGCCGGTGTTCCACGGTTCGTCAATGGGATAGAACGCCCATTGGCGGTAGGTGAATCCCAGACTTTCCAGATGCCGCGCCAGTTCTTCGACGCTGGTTTTGAATCCGTTGAAATGCACGTCGCTGTCTTCTTTCGGCACGGCGCCTTCGGGCCATTTGCAGGCCGGCGGCCCGCCCCAGAACAGGGTGAAATGCCTTGGGATGCGCGCCATCGCACGATCGAACGCGGTCCAGTCCACATCGCCCGCGCGGCGGCCTTCGGCATCCACCGGAATCGAGGGCAGCGGAGGTCCATAGGCCGCCGAGACGCCGTGTTCAATCAGATCGCGCGCGGCATCGTTCGATGTTTCCGGCTCGTTGAAACCGCACCAGTTCATTTTTGCGAAGACATCCCCGGGCAAGCGAATAGGCCACACTTCGATGCGCAACGGAACGGCCCGGAGGGTTGTGGGCTTGTCGAGACTGCCGAGGTACAGCGTCAATTCGTGAGTGCCCGGTTCGAGGTCATGCGTGTCAACGACAATCCAAAGTTGCCGCGACTCGCCGGGCGGCAACTGTATCGTGCGCGACGAGTCGAGTTTAGGCAATGCATCGAATACGCGATCCTGCAACGCCGTTGCAACGGGCACAGCATGTCGAAGCACAACCTTCTTCGACAACTCCGGCTCGACGTGCCGCATGCCTTTCGTCGCGGGATCGGTGAACGTGCAACGCACATCGAGCGGCGCGGCGGAAATGTTGCGCAACGTAAGCGCGACATCCTCGCGTTCGTCCTGAAATGCCTGCACGACGACCGGCATGGTCATATCGAGCACCGCCGGCGTTTCAAGGGGATCGAACGCGTCCCATGGATTTTCGTCCTTCCACCACACGAACGAGCCGGAACCGTTTTGCCGCCAGAATCCTTCGAGCATCCGCGCCTGTGACTCAAGCGCGTCAGCCCTATTGCGCAGCGCCGTTGCGCGTTGGATGAGCGATGCCGCCGGCGTCCGGCCTGGGTCAAGCGACTCGATTGTTTTCACGGCGGCCCGAAGGAGGGCAAGACCGGTTTCAATCCCTTCCGTGTCGGCGTTGGAATTCGCACCGGCCGCCAGCGCCCGATCGCAGACCTGCTGAACCGTCTCGATGCGACAGAAGGCCGGCGGATTCGGCGCGATTTCACGCAACGCGGACAGGGCCGGCTCGGCGCTGTCGGTAGTGTGCAGGTGCAGGACCACCTGCGCGGGTTCGGGACGGTACAGCCGCACACGAACCACGGCCTGTGTCGCGCCTGATTTGACGTCAATTATACGCGATTCGTCGGCGTGGCCCGCGTAATACACGGCCGTCTCGAGAAACGCGCCTTCCTGCGCGGGATCCTTCCACGAAATCGTCCACGTGTTGTCGCCCCACACCCCTTCGCCCATGTCAACCGTCATATTGCCGATCGGACGCAAACTTGCCAGCGCATGCGGCGCCGATCCGACGCCCGGTTCCGAAGCGCCGCCCTGTGGGACGTTCGCGTTGGCCGTCATGCGCGAATTGCCGCGTAGAGATGGCCATGCGACACGGCCTTTGCCGCGCCACGTCATCGCCAGCAATTGATTCGGATTTTCAACCGCGAAGATTGCTTCCAACTCGCCGTCGCCGTCTATGTCGCCGACGGCCGGCGCCGCGTTTGAACCGCCGCCGAGTTTTAGCGAAGACTTTACGGTGCCGTCCGCGCCCACGACATAGGCGCACGCGCCCGTTTTCGGATCCGTTCCGCGAACCCCCACAATGACTTCGAGTGCGCCGTCGCCGTCAATATCCGCGACGGCGGGCGCCCAGAAAATTCCATGCCCGCCCAGTTCGGCCTGCCAGCGCCGCGTGCCGTCCGCATTTTCGCAATATAGGTTGTTGCCTTTGTCCGCATGAAGAATTTCGAGCGATCCGTCGCCGTCGAAATCCGCGAAAGCGTTCGAGAAATATCCCTGCATCGCGTCGCTTGTCCGCCACAGAAACGCGCCGTCCGGCGCATCCAGCGCCATCAGGCATGTTGCGTTGCCGACATTGCTGCGCGTGATGAATACGCCCGGTGCGCCGCCCGGCTGCGTTATGGCAAGATTCGGACCCGATCGCCCGTAAGGGGCTTGTTCCGTATACCGCCATTGAACATGTCCAAAGTTGTCGAGGCAATACACGTGTCCGTTGTCGGTGCCGTGGAGGATTTCGGGGACGTTGTCGCCGTCTGTACACCCGATCGCGATTCCGCCCACGCGCGACCGGTCGCCGAAGAAGCGCCACAACAGCCGTCCGTCGGCACTCAGGCAGTTGAGCCAGCCGTCGTCGAATCCGGCCAGGATTTCAAGGCCGCGGCTCGGCGTCAGATCCGACGCGACAATCACTTTGAATCCCCCCGCGGGCGTGTCGAAAGCGTGCGCCCAACGTGTCGTGCCTGTGGCATCGAGACATATCACCGTGCCATCGGCCAGCGCCGCGATGGCTTCGAACGATCCGTCTTCGTCCAGATCGGCCACCGTTGCGGGGGTTGCCGCCGGATCCGGCATATCGGCCCGCCAGGCCACTGTGCCGTCGCCCCTGATCAATTGTACCGTTTTCCCCGACGAGACAACCACGCCCGACGGCGCTGTCTCATTCGGATACAAAGTCGGCGAAAATGCCGGTCCGTCCAGCGCGACGGTCCACTCGATGGATTCCGAGCCGGCGTGTGCCATGCGCGTCATCGCCAGAGATACCAAACCTATCCAAACCCATTTATGCATTATCGCCTCCTGTTTATATGGCGTCTCGATTTATCCTACAGCGGTTCATCTGCAATGCCTCAATCAAAGGCATGATTTCTTTGTACACCATCTTTGTGCGCCATGCACATAACTAGCAGGCAAGGATATGGATCCCGCATTGGGGAAGCCCTCGGCAGCCAATACTGGGAAGACAATTACAAATTGACAAACACAAGGACCCATCGGCGGAGTATACAGGAATAGCCGCCGCGGATTCGATGCCGCCGCGATTTTTCG
>DAOTMJ010000076.1 GCA_035450225.1 Candidatus Hydrogenedentota bacterium | reverse complement strand
AATGAAGCCAACAAGATCCCGCCAACGGGATTTTTCTTAGCCGGGGATCGGGGTTCGAGTAGATTTTTATTTGAGGCAACCGGATCGTGTTCGCAAACATGACAAGCACGGGGGGTTTCAGATATACTTGGCGGCGGGAAGCGCATGGGCAGGGCCGCATGCGTAAAGCAAGAGAAACCCACAAATACAGGAGGACGATTCAATGGCGACCATGGACAATCTTGCAGCGGCGTTTGCGGGCGAAAGCCAAGCAAACCGGAAGTATCTCGCGTATGCGAAAAAAGCGGAGGACGAGGGGTATCCGCAAATCGCGAAACTGTTCCGCGCGGCGGCAGCGGCGGAAACCGTGCACGCCCACGCGCATTTGCGTGTCATGGGCGGCGTCAAGGGTACGGCAGACAATCTCCGCGCGGCCATCGCGGGCGAGGGTCACGAGTTTCAGGTCATGTATCCGGAATTCATCGCCGAAGCGGAAAAGGAAGGCCACAACGCCGCGCTGGCCTCGTTCAAAAACGCCATGGCTGTCGAGGAAATCCATCACGGAATGTACGGCGGCGCCTTGACCGCGCTTGAAGGCGGCGGCGATCTGCAGGCTGCGCCCATTTACGTGTGCAATGTCTGCGGAAACACCGTCGTGGGTTCCGTGCCCGACCGCTGTCCGGTGTGCGGTGTTCCGAAGGAACGTTTTTTCGAGGTGGAATAAGCGCGCGGTGGCCTGTAGCGCCGAATTTCGATTCGGCATGGGCTTTGGCGGATCGGCCGAACCGGAATTCGGCGTCACACGGAATGGTAATTTGTTTTTCAAATGGAACGGGGAGGGCTCCGTCATGAATGGTTCGGTGGCGTGGGTATGCACGGTTTGCGGTTATGTTCATCGGGGTGAAACGCCGCCGGAGACCTGCCCGGTATGCGGTGCGCCGTCGTCCGATTTCGAGCGGCAAGCGGACACACCCAAACCGCCCAAACCGAAATCCGGCCAATGGCGATGCCTTATTTGCTCTTACGTCCACGCGGGCGGATCGCCGCCGGACGCCTGTCCGGTATGCGGCGCCCCGGCGGACGATTTCGGGCCTCTCGACGACGCCGCCAACCCGGAACCTTCGCAAACCCATACGGGCGCGCTCCGTTTCGTGATTGTGGGCGGGGGCATTGCAGGACTCGCCGCGGCGGAATCCATCCGTGGGGCGCGCCCGGACGCCCGCATCACGCTGATAAGCAAAGAGTCCGCGCCGCCGTATTACCGGCTCAACCTGACACGCTACCTTGCCGGCGAAATCGGCGCGGACAGCCTGCCCGTCCATCCGGATGCTTGGTACTCGGAACAAGGCGTTCGCCTGTTGCTCGGTGAGGAGGTCGCGGGCATCGATCCCGCCGGCCATGCCGTCCAATTGGCAAACGGCGTTTCCGAACCCTACGACAAATTGGTCTTGGCCTGCGGCGCACATCCATTCATGCCGCCCATCGAGGGATCCGCGCTGGAGGGCGTCACGGCGTTGCGCACGCGCGGCGACGCCGATCGCATACTGGACACCATCCGGCCCGGCGCGCCGTGGGTCGTCATCGGCGGCGGAATTCTCGGCCTGGAAACCGCCGGCGCCCTTGCCCGGCGCGGCGCACGGGTCACGGTCGTGGAAAATTTCGGTTGGCTTCTGCCCCGGCAGTTGGACGCTTTCGCCGCCGAACGTCTCCATGCGTTCGTGACCGGAAAAGGCATCGAGGTTCTCTATCAGCGGCAGACGTCGGCGTTCGAGGGAAACGGCCGTGTGCAGTCGGTGCGGTTGGCCGACGGATCGCGTCTGCCGGCCGAAGGCGTGGTCGTGGCCGCCGGCATTCGATCCAACAGCCACCTCGCCCGCAAAGCCGGACTGGAAGTCAACCAGGGCATTGTTGTGGATGCGCACTTGACGACGTCGCATGCCGACATTTTCGCGGCCGGCGACGCAGCCGAACATCACGGCATCGTGTACGGCCTGTGGGAACCGGCTCGTTACCAAGGCCAGATTGCGGGACTGAACGCGGCGGGCCTTTCGGCCGAGTTCGGCGGATTGCCCCGCGTAAATACCCTCAAAGTCCTTGGTTTCGGCCTGTTTAGCGTCGGAACCATAGCCCCCGCTGACGGCAGTTACACGGTGATTCGCGATGAAACAGGGGAAGGCTGCCGCGTGTTTCTCTTTCACGACAACGCACTGGTCGGCGCAATCCTCGTTGGCGACACGCGCCTTTCCGCGGAACTCGCCAAGGCCGTAAAAACGCGCCGGGACTGCTCCGCCCTGCTGCGCGCCAATCCAAGCGCGACGGACGTCGCCGCTTTTTTCAGCGGGGAACAAGCCTGAACGCGCGCCAATCAATGGAACGGGACCATCCCCACAAACGATTTGGAAGAGAGGAGACGGAATGCCATGGACCGGTTTAGTTGCGCCATTGCAATGGCGTGTGTTTTGTGCGGCGCGGGATGGACACAGGAGGCGGAAAACGTGAAGACGCACCGGGCGGAATGGTTTCAAAAGGCGCAATGGGGCGTGTTCACGCATTACATGGCCGACACGGTATTGAAGGATGCAACGGTCGAAACGTGGAACGCCGCCGTGGATCGTTTCAATGTGGATGCGCTGGCCGACACGCTGGCGTCCGTCGGCGCGGGATACTATGTGATTACGCTTGGACAAAATTCCGGTTTTTACTGTTCGCCGAACACGACATACGACCGGATAACCGGCATGGTTCCCAGCAAATGCGCGAAGCGCGATCTGATCGCCGATCTGTATGCGGCGCTGCATCCGAAGGGCATCCGCCTGATGGTGTATCTGCCTTCCGGCGCACCCGACCGCGACCCCGAAGCGATGAAGGCGCTCGAATGGAAACCGGGCAAACATCCGCGATGGGACACGGCTCCGGTAAAACCCGGCGACGAGGATCCCCGCCTTGAATCCTTCCAGCGCAAATGGGAATCCGTCATTCGAGAGTGGTCGGAACGGTGGGGTGAAAAAGTCGCGGGTTGGTGGTTCGACGGATGCTACTACCCCGACGCGATGTACCGCCACCCGGACGCGCCGAATTTCGACAGTTTCGCGGCGGCGGCGCGCGCGGGCAACCCCGCCGGCATCGTCGCGTTCAATCCCGGCATTGTCAACCCCATCATTACACTGACGCCCGCGGAAGACTACACGGCGGGCGAAATTGACCAGCCGCAGGATGTCGTGTGCCCCGGCCCCCGAATCGGGCAGGCCCAGTATCACATGTTGAGTTATATCGGCAAATGCTGGGCCGGTTCCCCGCCGCGTTTCTCGCCGGAACAAGTCGCCGCCATCACGCGAAAAATAGTCGAGAAGGGCGGCGTGGTCACGTGGGACGTTCCCATCGGCGCGGACGGCGCCATCGCCCCCGAATTCATGGATCATCTGCGCGCCGCGGGAAATGCCTGTAAAAGCGGATCGGGGGGATGACGCGGACTACCTGTGGCCGTTCTTGCGCTTCAACGCTTTTTCAATCGCCGCGACCACCGTTCTCAACGCCTTGAGGCGCGCGTGCTTCTTGTCGTTTCCTTCCACGATGGTCCATGGCGCGTTCACGGTCGAGGTCTTTTCGATCATCTCGGTGACGGCTGCGTGATAGGCGTCCCATTGCTTGCGGTTGCGCCAGTCCTCGTCGGTGATCTTCCATTGCTTGTACGGCGTCTTTTCACGCAGGCGGAACCGCTTGAGCTGCTCCTCTTTCGAGATGTGTATCCAGAATTTCACCAACACGATGCCCGACGAGGTCAATTCCTGCTCGAATTCGTTGATCTCGCGATAGGCGCGTCCCCAGGCCTCGGGCGTGGCGAACCCTTCGATGCGCTCGACCATGACGCGCCCGTACCAACTCCGGTCGAAAATCGTGATGTGTCCGCCTTTCGGGACGTGCCGCCAAAAGCGCCACAGATAATGGTGCGTACGCTCGTCGCCTTCCGGCGCGGCAAAAGGGATAACCTCGAATCCTCGGTGGTCCATGCCCGTGATGAGGCGCTTGATGTTGCCGCCCTTGCCCGCCGCGTCCCACCCCTCATACACAATGGCGACGGGGATGCGCTTGGGATAAATGAGATGTTCAAGGCGCAGAAGTTCCTTCTGAAGACGCGGCATTTCACGGCTGTACTCTTCATGCGTCACGGAAAGGTTCACGTCAACCTTGTCGAGCGGGCTGACCCGCTTCGGCAGGCGCGCCGGAACCACCGAAACCGTTGGCGGCTTGCGTTGAAGCGCGGTTTCGAGCGCCTGCCCGACCGTCTCGTCAATCGTCAGGCAGGCATACCGCGGGTCGTGCGCGGGAACGACCGTCCACGGGGCATACGCCGTCGAGGTTTCCCGCAGCGTCGTTTCGACGAC
Source organism: Candidatus Hydrogenedentota bacterium (assembly GCA_035450225.1). Classification (NCBI taxonomy): domain Bacteria; kingdom Pseudomonadati; phylum Candidatus Hydrogenedentota; species Candidatus Hydrogenedentota bacterium. The sequence goes on along the minus strand of DAOTMJ010000076.1, from coordinate 6,139 downwards.
TTGGCAGTAACTCTTGTACTTTCGGTGGCGGCGCCAGTCCTCCTTGCTGAGTTTCCAGGCCAGCGCGGGATCGTCCTTCATTCTCTTGAAACGCTTGGCCTGTTCGCGGCTGCTGATGTGAAGCCAGAATTTGAGGATCACCGCGCCGTCGTCCGCCAACTGCCGCTCGAACGTGCGCACCCGTTCGTAAACCTCCGGCCCCGCGGGCTTGTCGCGCTTCAGCGCCTCCCAGTACCAACTGCCGTCGTAAATGGCAATCAGGCCGCGCGCGGGCGTCGTCAGCCAGTAGCGCCACATCGGCGGATACAACGCCTCGGTTTCCGTGGGCGCTTGGAAGGTATGGACCTTGTATCCGCGCGGATCCAGCGGGGATAGCAGGCGGCTGATGGCCGTGCCCACGCCCGCGGCTTCCCACCCCTCGAACACGACAAGCAACGGGATGCCCGCCGCGCGTATCTGCCGCTGTAATTCCGCAAGGCGCAAATCCAGCGGTTCATGGGCCTTCTTGAACTCCTCCTTCGACAACGACGCATCCAGATCGACTGTCTCAAGCATGGTTCACGCCCTCACGCGTTGGCGGCTTGTAAAGGGGACGACATGGCCGTGGCGGACACTCCGCCCCGCCGCAATCCGCAATCTCAAATCCGCAATCTTACCGGTACTTCACGCCCATCAGGTGGCACAGAATGTAGCGGTCGAGTTCCTCGTAATCGCGCGCGGCGATCAACTGCGCCTCGAGTTTCTTGTCCAAAGTCCGGACTTTTTCCAACAGGAACAGGAAGCGTTCCTTGCTCGACGACAAATGCTTCGTGTTGCCTTCCTGTTTCTGCGTGCGCATGGCCTTGACGTCGAGGCCGATCCATTCGCCGTTTTTGCCGTAACCGTACTCGTCAAGCACGCGGACCTGGTTGAACGCGCGGCGAAGGTTGTACGATCCGAACGACTTGTCCTGATCGAACTTTAGCCCGCCTTGGTCGTTCAGATGCACGCTCTTGAGTTTGTTGTGCGCGAGGGCATAGGCCATGTCGTCGCTCGGATCCAGCCCGGCCAGACACGAATGCGCCGTCTCGACCAAACATCCGACGCGCGACGGATCGTCCGTCAGATACGACAATCCGATGGCATGACCGATCGTCGGGATAATCGCGCTGTCCACCGGCTCGTTGGGTTTCGGCTCGATCAGGATCATCGCCTTCGGATCGTACGCCAGCATCGCATTCAACGCGTCGCGCAATTGCAGCACCGACACACGCGGATTCTTGCTTTCGCGAATATACGACCCTTCCCGCGCAAGCCACAACACGATCCAGTCGCCGCCGATGGCGTTGTTGATGTCCATGCAGATTTTCGTGCGCTCGATGGCGTACTTCCGGCATTTCGGATCGTTGCTCGTGTACGCGCCGTCAATGGTCTGCCGCGCGAACCACAGGCGCGGCGCGGTGAACTCCGCCTTGAGTCCTTCCCCGTCCAGCATCCGCTTGACCTGCGCCGCCTCTTTCATGATTTGCGCGTGCGATTTGCCGTCGAGATTCGGCGCCACATCGTCGTCGTGAAACTGGACGCCGTCGAATCCCATGGCCTTCGCGGCCCGGATCTTCTTCGCCAGCGCCTCCGGCTTGCGCACCGTGGGACCAAACGGATCCGCGCCCTCGTCAATGTTCCACGGACCAAACGAAAAACGATACTGCTTTGCTCCTGCCTTGGCCATGCCCGATAACCTCCCTCGTCGCAATTTACCCATTCCGCATTACAAAGCCCACACGGAGCATCTCTTGGTCGCCGCACGTGGAACAGGCCGTCCAGCCTGCCCGAATGCTCCGTACACACGATCCGGCGACAGCATACCCCATGCGTCTCATCCGGTCAAGGGCGGCCAAAAAACAACGCCGAGATCAGAGCGCCATGAAGTTCCGGATGATTTGCTTGCCGCATTTCGTGAGGATGCTTTCGGGATGGAACTGGACGCCCCAGATCGGATATTGCTTGTGGGCAACGCCCATGATCTCGCCTTCGTCGGTCTCGGCGGTGATTTCGAGCACATCGGGACAGGTCTCGCGGCGGATGATGAGCGAGTGGTAGCGCGTGGCCTGGAATGGCGATTCGACGCCCTCGAACAGCCGGTTGCCGTTGTGGCGGATCCAGCTCAGTTTTCCGTGCATAATCCGTTCGGCGCGGATGACATCGCCGCCGAACACGTCGCCGATCGCCTGGTGACCGAGGCAGACGCCCAGCAGCGGGATCTCCGGGCCGAGTTCGCGGATCACGTCCCGCGAGATGCCGGCTTCCTTCGGCGTGCATGGTCCCGGCGACACGATGATCCGGTCCGGCTTGAGCGCGCGGATACCCGCGACATCGATCGCGTCGTTGCGAAACACGCGGATATCGGGCTCCAACTCGCCGAAATACTGCACGAGGTTGTAGGTGAACGAATCGTAGTTGTCAACGATGAGAATCATGATTCAAGCCCCTTTTCGGCGAATTCCACCGCGCGGAACATCGCCTTCGCCTTGTTGACCGTTTCCTCGTACTCGCGTTCGGGCACGCTGTCGTAGACAATGCCCGCGCCGGCCTGGATATGCGCCACGCCGTCCTTCAGGATGATCGTGCGGATGATGATGCACGTGTCCATGTCGCCGTCGAAACTGATATAACCGCAACCGCCCGCGTACGGTCCGCGGCGGATGGGTTCGAGTTCGTCAATGATCTCCATCGCGCGGATTTTCGGCGCGCCGCTGACCGTGCCCATCGGAAACGTGGCCGCCAAGGCGGAATAGGCGTCTTCGCCGTCCTTCATCTCGCCGGCCACTTCGCTGACGATGTGCATGACGTGCGAATAACGCTCGATGGCCATCATCCGCGACGCCACCGGCGCGACCGTGCCCGGCTTGCTGACACGACCGACGTCGTTGCGGCCGAGGTCCACCAGCATGATGTGCTCGGCGAGTTCCTTCTCGTCCGCGAGCAGGTCTTTTTCGAGCTGCAGATCCTCTTCGGGCGTTGCGCCGCGCGGACGCGTCCCCGCGATGGGCCGCACCATACAGCGCCGGCCCTTGACCTGCGTCATGACTTCGGGACTCGATCCGATAAGCGCCATGTCCGGATATTGCACGAGCGTCATGTACGGCGACGGATTGATCGATCGCAGCGCGCGGTACAGGCTCACGGGACTCGCGAACACTTCGCGCTCGAAGCGCTGCGACAAAACCACCTGGAAGATGTCGCCCGCGCAGATGTACTCCTTGGCCTTGCGGACCGCCTCGCAGAACGCCTCGCGCGTGAAACTCGACTTCGGCTCATTGTCCACCGGACCGGATTGCAGCCGTTCCGTGCTGACCGAAAGCGGCCTGCGCAATTGGCGATCAAGAATGTCAATCTTGCGCACCGCCTCGGCATAGGCCGAATCCGCGCTTTCCTGCACGTGCGCGTTGGACACTATCAACAGTTTGTTGCTCACATGATCGAAGATCAGGATTGTGTCGGTGATCATGAAATACAGATCCGGCAGACCCAGCGGATCCGGATTCGCGTCCGGCACTTTCTCGAAGAACCGCACCTGATCGTACGACATGTAGCCGACGGCCCCGCCATGGAAACCGTCAAGCCCGGGAACCGGCACCGGTTTGTAGGTGGCCATCAACTTGCGTAGTTCGCCGAGCGGATCGGGCGATTCGCAACAGGATGCGCACCCGTCACGAATCAGCGTGACCTGCGTGCCCTTCGATCGGAAAACCACCGAGGGATTCGCGCCGATAAACGAATACCGGCCGATCGCGTCGGCTTTCTCGACGCTTTCGAGCAAAAACGCGTAGGACTGGTCCTTCGCGATTTTCATGTACGCCGTCACCGGCGTCTCAAGATCCGCCAGGATCTCGCGGTATACCGGGACCAATGCGCCCGGACTCGCCAACTTGCGAAATTCATCCAACGTGGGGTGAACCATTTTTATCTCCTCCACAGGCTCCCAGAAAATCCATAACCTTGAGCCTTGAGCCTTATTCCGCGGCCACGCCGTCTCCATCCAGCGTCACGCCGCCGTCGAAATCCACTTTTCGGTAAAAACAACTGGTTTCATTCGTATGACAAGTGGGTCCGATCGGATTGCACTTCAGGACGAGCGCGTCGGCGTCGCAATCAACACGAATCTCCCGGACCTCCAGGACATTCCCCGACGTCTCGCCCTTGCGCCAGAGTTTCTGTCGCGACCGCGACCAAAAACACGCGCGCCGCTCCTCCAACGTTATCGCCAGCGATTCCGCGTTCATGTACCCCAGCATCAGCACCTGACCCGTGTCCGCATGCTGAATAATGGCCGCCACCAAGCCTTTTTCATCAAATCTGACCATGTCGTTCAATTTCATGGGAAATGCCTTTCTTCAACTGCGCCGCGCACAATACGACTGCGAAAGAATTGTCCTGCCTGGAAAGAAAAACTCGAAAGACGGAGCAAGGACTACCGGTGGGACATGGGACGCCATCGGCGAACATCAAACAAGTTCGTCTTCAGCATCCCGTGTTCTCCTTGCCTTCCATTCCGGTGGGCGCCCCGCCCGCCGCACCTAAAGCATGGCACACTTCCCGTTCCGAATGCAACACCGCAATCCGGATGCGCCGGGCGATTTATCCCCGCAACACGTCCGCGACGGCGGAACAGAGCGGCTCCATGTTGGACGGCGTCATGGCGGCGACGTTGATGCGGCCCGACGCCACGATATAGATGCCGTACCGTTCGCGCAGGGCATCCACCTGATCTTTTGTTAAGCCGGAGAACGAGAACATGCCGCGCTGGCGCGTGATGAACGAGAAATCGCGGTCCACGCCCTTGGCCTTGAGCGTCTCGACGAAAAGCGCCCGCATCCCGCGGATGCGATCGCACATGGCGCGCACCTCGCCTTCCCACAACGCGCGAAGTTCGGGATCGTTCAGGACCGTCGTCACGATGGCCCCGCCGTGCGACGGCGGATTCGAGTAATTGGTGCGAATCCGCAACTTGAGCTGGCTGAACGCCCGCTGCGCCTCGGCCCCGGAACGCGCCACAAGCGTGAGGGCGCCCGCCCGCTCGTTGTACAGGCCGAAATTCTTCGCGAACGAACTGGCCACGATGAACTCGTCCACGGCATCCGCCACGATGCGCAACCCCGCGGCGTCCTGTTCGAGTCCGTCGCCGAGTCCCTGGTAGGCAAAGTCGAAAAAGGGCAGGAATCGGCGGCGCGCCGCGACGTCCGCGATCGACTTCCACTGTACCGCGTCCGGATCCATGCCGGTGGGATTGTGGCAGCAGGCGTGAAGAAGGACGATCTCGCCCGCCGGCACGGATTCAAGCGCCGACATCATTGCATCAAAGGCCAACCGCTTGCCATCGGCATCGTAATAGGGATAAGTCTCCACTTCGAGACCGGCCGCCTGAAACACTCCCCGATGGTTTTCCCACGTCGGGGAGCTGATCCAGATCCGGTTGGTGTTGAGGTTCGCCTTGATGAAATCGCCCGCGACGCGCAACGCGCCCGTCCCGCCCGGCGTATGCGCCGTCACCGCGCGCTTGTCCGCGACAATTGGGTGATCCGGACCGAAAACCATGTCCTGCACCGCCGCGCCGTACGCCGGAGATCCCGGTATCGGCAGATACGATTTCGTGGTCTCCTCGCCAAGGATGCGCTCCTCGGCCCGCTTGACGGATGCAAAAATCGGCGTCTTGCCGCTTTCATCCTTATACACGCCGACGCCGAGATTGATCTTTCCGGGCCGGGTATCTTTCATGAATGCGTCGGTAAGCCCCAAAATCGGATCGGGCGGCGCCATCTCAATAGATTCGAACATGATTCCGTCTCCCTGGCCTTTCGGCCATAAACGCCTTGAACCGTCTGTGCCGCACAAGACTACGTTGCCGCGCACAGTCTTTCCCCCTTTACAAACCATTCGGGGGATTTTCACGACGGCATCAAACACATTGCCGCTTGCCGGTGGATATGATACCGAAAATTGTCCCGGAAACCAATTTGACGACAATCCGCTCATTTAGAAAAAAAAGTCATTTTTAGCGCCCCTCTCTACCACAAAATCCTCCCACCCCCTTCACTCCCTCCGGGATAATCGAGTAGGGGGGGGGGTTGCCCCTCTCCCCCTCTCACACCACCGGGCATAC
>DAOTMJ010000075.1 GCA_035450225.1 Candidatus Hydrogenedentota bacterium | reverse complement strand
TGAACCGTCCCTGACGGTCCTGCGGAACCCGAAGTTCGACCGTCCCCACGCGTGTTACTAAGCCCCGCGTGTAATAACCGCTCCGGTAGCCGAGCCGTCCGTCCGTTCGCTCTTGCCGGCCTGTAACGTTTCCGTCATCTCCGCCTCAAGAACTTCTTGCAGCACTGCCTGCACTAACGGACGCAAGAAATCCCCATCCGTTGCAAGCAACTCTTTCCATTCCAACCTCTTCGTGCTATTCTGTTTTCTGGGCATGGTGTTTTCTCCTTTACGGTTTGTTTCGTCTCAAACTACGGAGTACATCATGCCTTCTTTTTGCAGAACTTTTGAAGCATAACCGAAAAAACTTCCAATCCGCACCAAGTTCAGTCCTGGCCCAGGAAAACCTAGAAAATTGGCCATTTGTAGGATGACGGCAATCCCCATCCGTTCGTAAGGATATCGCGAAACTGAGCGAAAAACGGCGTAGAAACCGGCTGCACAAAGGACCGGCGATATCGGCCGAAACCTGAAACGATTCCCTATTCCTCCGCCAAGATCCGGCATTGGGCGACCTGGCCGATATGGGTTCCCGTGACCTGCCAGACGACGCGTTTGTCGTCGGTCACTTCGAGGATGTGGGCCCCGTTTTTGTCGCCGGTGTCTCGGGTGTTCCAGTTGCAAACGAGGGTGTTCCCGTTGTCGAGGCGGTGGATGCCGGCGGGCGCGCCGATTTCGATGTCGGGGATGTCGTGTTCGCGCAATTCCCAGACGACGTTGCCGTCGCGGTCGTACTCGGTGACGGCGCGGTCGGCGCTGATGAGCGTGTTGCCGTTTTCGAGGCGCAGCGCGCACACGGGCATCGGCCGGTGCGGAAATTCGCGGATCACATTCCCGTCGCGGTCGTACTCGCGCACGGCCCCCTCGGCGGTGAACGGGACGAGATAGGTTCCTTCGGGCGTCTTGCGGCAGAAGCGAAACTGGGCGTGGGGCGTCTTCTCGGTCGTGGACAACTGGACTTGGTGGACGATCTCGCCTTTTGGATTGACTTCGATCAGGCGACATTCGCCCACGATGCCGATCATGACGTTGCCGTCGGGCAGCGGCTGGCAATTGGGGATCTCGTTCGGCTTTTCCGTGCGATACTCCCAGACGATTTCCTTGTCGCGCGTGATTTCGCGCACGCCCTGGTAGTAAGCGGCCAGGATATGGCCGTTCGGCAGCATCCACACGTCCTGCGGATGCGGCATGGAATACTCCCACACAATTTCGCCGGCCTTGTTCAAAATGCCGATACGGTCGTGCGCGTGCTCCGAGAACAGCACGGTATGCGGCCCGTAGGTGTTTTCGTGCCAGAAGTTGTGCTTGAGACCCGGCTCGGTTCCGTCAATGCCTTGGACATTCGCCGGGTCCACGTCCATGCACGGCCACACGAGTTCGCCTTTCAGTTGCGCGGCTTCGCGGATGTAACTGCCGAGGCGCAGCGAGTTGCAGTCGAGCCACTGGATGACTTGATGCCGATCTTCGGGCGACACGTTTTTTCGGTGCGTTTCCGATAGCATCGCCTGGCCGATGGCACAGGCGCGCGCGCCGAAACGTCCGGGGATCGTGCGCGATCCGCCGTGGATGCCGCTGTACGCGGTCGTCATGTCGGTGAACATGGCGCCGGAAAACCAGAAGGTATAGCCTTCCTTGAGCGCCTCGTAGCTCATGTCCTGTGGGCCCTTGTTTTTTTCCCTGTGGCAGGGCAGGCATTTCCCGTCGAAAATCGGCTTGATCTGGCGGTAATAACTGACGGGTTCGACGGGACCGCATTCGGGCTGCAATTTCGACGGCGGACGCCGCAGGGCAAGCGGTTTCGTTTCGCGTTGCGGCGCGCTCTGCGTCTTTTCATGGCACCCGGCGCAGGTGAGCCGTTCGCCGGGATGGACGAAGGCCGAGGACCGCATGGACTGCACGGCCATGAAGTTTTCATCGAGCGCCTGGAAAATCAATTGCTTGGCGACAGGCGCCTCGAAAAAGGCGCTGCCGTCTTCCTCGACCGGCACGATGCCGAGCGGAATGCGCGGCGTGTTTTCGCGTTCGTAGCCGATCATCGGCTCGCCCATCGCGTGGTTCGTCTTCGGGATGTTTTGCACGACGCGGATCCATTGGATCCGGACACCTTCCGGGAACGGCAAGTCGGAGTCGTACACGTTCATGACGGCGATGGTGGCGCTGGGCGCGTTTTCGTTGCTTTTTGCGCGAACTTTCGGGGGGATGACCGGCGGCGCGGCGCGCGCGCGCAACGGGATCGGATTGACAAGCCGCAGGCGCTCGTCCTGCGCGCACGGCATCGAACGCAAGTCGCATAAGACCTCTTTGTTGCCGAAGCGATCCACCAGCGCGAGATTCTCCCAGACGTTGCAGAGATAGAAATCCCCGTTCAGCGGCCACGGCGTGCCGTATTTGTAATGGCGTCGGCCGGGCATCTCCGTTTCCGGGAAGGGCTCGTCGGGCGTGACACGCCGGATCTGGTTCATGTGGCCGTCGTCTTCCCGGCGCAGATCGAGCATGCAGAGCGATCCGTAAATCGATCCGTGATGCGGCGCGGCGGTGAAAATATAGAGCGGCGAATCCGGGATCGCGCGAATGCTCATTTCGACCAGCGGCGCGCCGAAACGGCTGTCCCATTCGCGGCCATTCTCGACCTTCCACGGTTGATGATCCGGGAACGTGTGATACGGATGCGGATAATTGCCGTGCGGTGCGCGCGGATTCGTGCCGTCCGGATTGCTGATCCAGAATCGCGTGCCGAGGCAATTCTCGCGGTCCACGTAGTCCCATCGGGTATAAACAAGTTGGCCGTCGTTGTTGACCGACGGATTCCATTCGCTGGTCTCGAAGTAACTCAGCGGGACAATGTCGCTACCGTCGGCGTTCATCGAAAACAGCGTGTAGCTGCGGACCTTCAGATAGGCCGCGAAACAGCGGATGTAGCCGCCGCGCCGTTCCGACACGAACGCGATGCGGCCGTCCGGCAGCCAGCACGGGCTGAAATCGTTGTACGCGCCGTCGGTCAACTGCACGAGATTCGACCCGTCCACGTTGACCTTGAACAGGTGGAAACAGGTCTTTTTCGATTGAATCCACTTGTGCTCGCTGTTTTCGGTCCATGCGAACACGATCGTCCGGCCGTCGAACGACAGGTCCGGTGTGGCGAAGGCGCCGTAATCGAGTTTGCGGCCCTTGAGCCGTCCATTCCCGACAACGGAATCGGCCAGCACATTCACGATTTCCGGCTGCGTCTTGTAGTTTTTCACGATGAAGAGTCCGCCGCCGGGCAGCGCGTTGAAGCCGAAATACTGCGTGACGAAATGGCCTCCCTGCGGATCGGCGGTTTCGGGATTGGAACGCACCGACCCCTCGAAAGTCCCGCGCGCGACGAAGAGGATCGCGTCGAAATCCAGCAGCGGATTGCCCAGTGCGAGTTGGCGGCGAATCGCACAAGCCGCAAGGTAGTGCGGTTTATACCCGTCCGTTCCCGGCGCGGGCGCCGAGTCGCGCAAGGCTTGCAGATCCGCCCGGCATGGCGAATCGTCCGCGAGCGCATCCGCCAGCGCCCCGGCGCGGCGTAGCACGGTTCCCAACGGCCCGTTGTCGCTTTCCCAAATCAAGGCATGCGGATCGTAGACCTCGCGCTTCAGTTTCTCCGCATCCGGTCCGCCGGGCCGGTGTTCCGGGTATTCCTTCTTGCCCATCCACTCGAAATCGTAACTCCATTCGCGCAACGCGGCGTCCGGAATGGATTCGACGCGGATGCTCTTCAGGTTCAGGCGGTCCGCCAGTTTCGCCACCGCCATGCGCAACGGCGCCGCGTCTTCCGCCGGCGGCAACGGTTGCAGGTCCGCGGACATGCCGCCGGGAATCTCGATGCCGCTGTCCGTAAAAGCGATCTGCCGCGCCTTCCGTTGGCCGTCGCGTGATAACGACGACGCGTCCTTGCCTAGTGCGTCCGCCGTGAAATGCCAAAGGCCTATGGTCGAATCATCTGCGGACAATTCCCCGGAGGGAACCGCATCGGGCGAACGCAAGACTTTCGATATCCGCACCTCGTCAATGAGACCGTTGCATTCGAACCCGCCCTCGGCCAGACTTCCGATGGCCAGCGGCCCTTCGATCGTCATGTCATTGACGACAGTGGATTCCTGGCCGGCCGTTTCGACGCCATCCACGAATAGCCGGATGCGGTTTGGTTCTATCGTCATGACGACCCAATGCCACTGTCCGTCCGCAATGGCGGCGCTCGTGTGGACGTGATCCGGCATGCGGCCCGGCACGTAGGCGTGTAAAACGCCATCGCCCGGCGTCGTGAAGATCTCCCAATGCGTCGCCGAGGATTTTGGCTCATTGGCAACGAGAATGTTGTACTGCTCCTTGCCCAGCAACCTCACCCGGCATTCGATCGTCAGCGGCAGCGCCCTGAATTCCGCCGACGCCGGCACGACTATCGCCCCCTTTCGCGCATCCAGCGCCTGCCCGAACGCGCCGGCCTGCCCATCGTCTGCGCCGCGTGCATCCATCGTGGCGGCAAGGCATGCCAGGCAACACAGGCCGATGCGCAACGGCCACGCGCTCATTCTTCTACGCAAGAAGCCGGTTCCCTGATTGCTTGTCGAAAAGGGCCAACAGTTCGCGGTGGGCGGGAAACGGCAACGGGGGACGGGCATCCGGCGCAAAGAACCGGATGTCGGTCGCATCGGAATCGGGCTTGGGTTCCCCGGTCCATTTCCCGACCGCATAACCGAGAACCATCACCCCGCCGTAATGGATGCTCTGCTGGGTGCTGACGCCCACCAGGGACAAACCGGACACTTCGAGCGCGGTTTCCTCGCGCATTTCGCGAACAAGCGCATCCTCGGCGGTTTCCCCCAGTTCGACAAACCCGCCGGGCAGCGACCAGTGGCCGCGGCAGGGGTCCACGGCCCGCTGAACCAGCAGCAACTCTTCGCCGCGGGTAATGATAGCGCACACGGCCGGCAACGGATTCCGGTAGAAAAAACGATTGCAGCCGGCACAATAAGGACGCGGCTTTTCACCATCCGAAGACAAAGAAAGCGCCGCGCCGCACATGGCGCAATAATTCCACTCGAATGGACGCGGCTTTATGGACATGGATCTCCGCGTTACGGTTTTTCATGGACCGGGGCCAGCCGTCTGCGCCAACCCGCCGCCGCCAAAGTAAACGCGACGGCCGCCAGCAACAGGCCGTCGCCCGGTCCGCGGGGCTTCGGCGCCGCGATGCCCGCGTTGAAACAGCAAACCGGATCGTCGCCGTTTGTAACAGCGACATTCGTCCCGTTGGCCTTCACCTGGGTATAGGAAGCGAACGTGTCGCCGTATTGTCCGTTCAAGACGCATTTTTCGATGCCCAGCGCCGCCATGCCGTTCGTGGGCTTCGCCTCGACGCGGAAGCGCAAGGTGACCAAGGCCGTGCCGCCGGCTTTCGCCGCAAGGACGGCATCCCTTCGGGAGAGGCTGATATTCACATGTCCGGCTTCGTCCTTGACTTCCATCGGCGCACCCGCTCCGACCGATCCGGGAACGGCCTCGATGAAACTCAGTTCCGGCGGATAGGACACCCGAAGGTCGAAACCGGCAAGGCCAAGCGGATTGTCCATGGATACCATCGCTTCCACGTTTTCCCCGACAATGCCTTGCACGGATTCCATGGAAACCGACACGGATTCCGTGCCTTGGAGAATATTGCTCAACAAGGCTGGATCCGATGTGTCGGCTTTTCCGGAGGACTGCGGATTGATGGGCAGCGCCGCGCCCAATCGCTGCAGCATGGTGGCATCCGCGCTGTTGATGGCACCATCGCCGTTCAGATCGCCCGACTGCAACCGGCAATCGGTCAGGGACAGCTTGCCAACGGCAACCTGCAACGCGGCGATCGCATCCACCAGCGTGACGAACAGATCGCCGTTCAAGTCTCCCACGCGGCATTCATTGGCGATGCAAATCTGTCCCGTATCGCTTCTATCAACGTCCAGCGTTTCGCCATTTGGGCCGTACATGTCCACCCGCGCAAAACGGAGCATGCCGCAGGTCCCATTGGGGACATTTGTGCGCGCCCGCGCATAAATATCGAACAGATGGCCCGTTCCACGGATATTGGCCGCGTCCGTAATCGCCGTGATGACGATTTTGCCTGCCTCGTCCGTATCCGCCGTGAAACTCAATTGCCCTGTCAATGCCGTCGGCTGTACTTGGACCGTCGAGCGATCTATCAGCGCCGCGTCGTACCGAAAATCAATGGACACGCCGGAAAACGCCGTACCGACTGGCGCCGAAACATTCAGCGGGATCAACGTCAATTCACCTGACGCAACCGCCCGGTCGGGAACCCATACGACAATGTCTTCGCCTTCGCCTTCGCCTTCGCCTTCACCTTCACCCTCGCCCTCGCCTTCACCTTCGCCCTCGCCTTCACCTTCGCCCTCGCCTTCACCTTCGCCTTCACCCTCACCTTCGCCCTCGCCTTCACCTTCGCCTTCGCCTTCACCTTCGCCTTCACCTTCGCCCTCGCCTTCACCCTCGCCTTCACCCTCGCCTTCACCCTCGCCTTCGCCGCCGGAATCAGTAATACGGACACTGCCATTGGATACCGTAACGGCAATAAGAATGGCATCCGGATCGGACATGGACGCATTTTCAGCGCGCAACACGACCTGCTGCGGCGTCGCGTTCGACCGAACAAGGAAGGAGAGAGTCATCAGCGTGCCGTCGCTCATGGCCGAGGTATTGAGTCCCCATACAACAAAACTGATTTTTCCCGTTTCCAGTTCGTTGGCGTTGACATTCTTGCCGGCCTCGATGGCCACGGGGCCCGCCGTAACGCCCTGATACTCCAGCAACGCATAATCATACACGATGCGCATGTTAAGGGCCGCGGGCCGGGTGCCGTTCGTAATCAGCGCAACGGGAACTTCCACGGTTTGACCGGGTCTGCCTTGTCCACTGCCAACGGCCACTTGGGCGGGCGGTTCATCCACGGTCAGCCTTGCGGATTGCGACGTAACGCTGCCCACAACATTCGTAACGATGCAGACGTATGTTCCGGCATTCGTTTTCCGCGCTTCCGCAATGGCATACAACGCATTGGTAGCGCTTTCGATGTTGGCGCCATCCTTGCGCCATTGATAACTGAACGGAGGCGTACCCGTCGCGGTTACGCTGAATGCCGCCGGCGATCCGGTCGTGACCGTCAACGATTGCGGTTGCGCCGTTATGACAACGGGATCGTTGACCGACAACAGGGCCGCATTCGAGGTTGCATTGCCGACGGAATTGCTCGCCACGCATACATACGCCCCTTCGTCGTTTTCCTGCGCGGACGACACCGTATAGTCGGCCCGTGTGGCGCCGGCAATGGCCACGCCATCCTTGGACCACTGATAACTCAGCGGCGCGGCCCCCGTCGCGGCGATGGAAAACGTGACAGACTGTCCCGGATTGATCGTTCGCGATTGGGGCTGCACGGTAATCGCCGGGGCATTGTTCACCACGAGGTTTGCCGTATTCGAGGTGGCGGCGCCCGCGACGTTCGTTGCCACACAGACATAGGCGGCCTCGTCGGACTCCTGCGCTGAATCAATCGTGTACGATGCATTTGTGGCGCCGGCGATATTCACGCCATTCCTGCGCCACTGGTAACTGATCGGCGCCGTGCCCGTCGCGGCAACGGAAAAGGATGCGCTCTGTCCCGGATTCACCGTCAACGATTGCGGTTGGGCGGTAAAAACGACCGGATCATTCACGGTCAGCGCCGCCGCCGCCGACATTACGCTGCCGGCCACATTTGCGACCGTGCATGAATAAATGCCTTCATGGCTCTGCTGTGCCGATGCGATGGAATACGTGTCCGACGTCGCGCCGGCGATGTTCGATCCGCCCTTTTGCCATTGATAACTGAACGGCGCCGTGCCCGTCACGGCGACCGAGAAAGACGCGGCCTGCCCCGGATTTACCGTCAGCGATTGCGGCTGGGCGGTGAAAACAACCGGATCGTTGACCGAAAGGACGGCAACGTTCGAGGTAACGCTACCGACGATGTTGGTGGCCACACAGGCATAGTCGCCCTCATCCGATTCCTGCACGGACGCCATGGTATGCGTGGCGGCGGTGGCGCCGGCGATGTTCACGCCGTTCTTGCGCCATTGATAACTGATGGGTTCGGTGCCCATGGCCACGACAGAAAACGAAACCGTCTGTCCGGCATTGACGGTTTGCGACTGGGGATGCGTGGTAAAGACCGCGGTGGAATTGACGGTCAGCGTCGCCGGATTTGACGTCGTGCTGCCGGTTACGTTCGTCACGACGCAAACGTAACTTCCCGCGTCGGACGATTGCACGGATGCAATGGCATAGGTCGCCTCCGTGGCGCCGGCGATATTGGCGCCGTTTTTCCGCCACCGGTAACTGAACGGCGTCGTGCCCGTTGCGGCCACGGAGAAAGAAGCCGCCTGCCCGGCGTTCAAGGTTTGGGATTGCGGATGGAAAACGATGACCACGGGATCGTTCACCGTTAGCGTGGCCGCATCGGAGGAAGCCGCGCCGAACGGATTCAGCAGCACGCAGAAATAGCCGCCTTCGTCTTCTTCCTGGGTGACGGCAATCCGGTACGTCGCCTCCGTGGCGCCGGGAATGTCCACGCCGTTCTTGCGCCACTGGTAACTGATGACCGGCGAACCGGAAGCGGCTACCGTAAACGTGGTTGTCAGACCCGGATTGACCGTCTGGGAAACCGGCTGCGCGGTAATGGTGACAGGCGCGTTGACGGTCAGCGTGGCGGCATTCGACGCAACGCTGCCGACGACATTTGTGACCACGCAGTCATAGTCGCCCGCGTTGGATAATTGGGCCGAGGCAAACCCGTACGCCGCAAGGGTGGCGTCGGCGATGTTCGTTCCATTCTTGCGCCATTGATAACTCAACGGGGCCGTGCCCGTGGCCGACACGGTAAAAATGACCGGCTGGCTTTGCGCAACCGTGACGGACTGCGGATGAGCCGTAATCACCACAGGATCATTGACGACAATGACCGCCGTCGAGGAAAGGACCGTGCCTGTCACGTTCGACACGGCGCACGCGTAACTGCCCTCATCGGTTTTCTGCGCCGACACAATGTCTAACAGGGCGTTCGTGGCGCCGGCAATAACCGCCCCATTCTTGCGCCACTGGTAGCTGATGGGCGCGGTGCCCGTGGCGCTGACCGACAGGGAAATGGTCTGGCCCGGATTCACGGTGGCGGATTGGGGTTGCGTGCCGATCACGACGGGATTGTTCACCGTGAGTGTGGCCGGATTGGACGGCGTATCCCCGATGGGATTGGTCGCAATGCACGAGTAGCTGCCTTCATCGGATTCCTGGGCGGCGGGTATGACGAGCGTGTCGTTCGTCGCATCGGGGATATCCGTGCCGTTCTTGCGCCACTGGTAGGTCACCGGCGTCACGGCGCTGCTGGCTGTAATCGAGAACGTGGCCGTTTCCCCGGGATTGACCGTCAGGGATTCCGGATGGGCGCTGATGTAAGGCGAATCCTTGACCACCAGAAAGGCCGGGTCCGAAATCACGCTGCTGACGCTGTTCGACACAACACACCGGTATTCGCCCTCGTCGGGCTTCAAGACGGCATTGATGGCGTAAATGGTCCCGGTGGCGCCGGGAATGTCCTCTCCGTTCTTGCGCCATTGATAACTTCTCGGCAACGTGCCTGTCGCCGTTACGAAGAAGGAAATCCGCTGGCCCGGCCCGGCCGTCTGCGACTGCGGCTGGGTCGTAATGGTCACCGGCGTGTCGGCCGACAGTGTGGCGGTGGCCGATAATTCCGCGCCAAATGGATTGGATACCATACAGGCATAGAGACCGATGTCCGCCGACGTTGCGGAAGCGATGTAGTAGGTCGAAGACGTGGCGCCGGGAATGGCGGAACCGTTCTTTTGCCATTGATAATTCAGCGGCGCGGATCCCGTGGCGGTTACGCTGAGGCTGGCGGGTTGTCCGAAGATCAACTGGGCCGATTGCGGCTGCACAATAATACGCGGGGCGCTGGCCACAACCAGCGCGGCGGTTTCGGACAGCATGCTGCCCGTAACGTTCGAGACCCGGCAATTGTAATTGCCCACGTCGGCGTCGGTGGCGGAAGGAATGCCGTAGGTATTGGCCGTCGCCTGGGCAATGTCCACACCGTCCTTCAGCCACTGATAACTCAGGGGGGGCGTACCGGTCGCCGTTACGGAAAAAACGGTCCCCTGAAGCGGAGCGAGCGTAACGGATTGCGGATGGGACGTGATAACCACCGGATTATTGACCGAGAGCAATGCCGAATTGGAGTCCACGCTGGTGTCCGCATTCGACACCGTGCAGATGTACGTGCCCTCATTGTCTTCGCTGGCCGAATAAACGGTATAGGTCGCGTTGGTCGCCCCCGTAACGGCCCCGCCGTTCTTTTTCCACTGATACGACAAGGGCAGCGCGCTGGTCGCGGATACGCTGAGACTGGCCTGCTGGCCGGGATTCACGGTCACTGATTGCGGATGACTGAGAATCGTAATGGGATTGATGACCACCAACTCCGCGCTCGCCGACGAGGCATGGCCTTGGGAATTGGATACCATGCAAACGTACGATCCCTCGTGCGATTTCTGCGCCGAGGCGATCGTATACGACGTTGTGGTTGCCCCCGGAATGCTGTCCGAATCCTTAAACCACTGATAAGATATAGGCTGCGTGCCTGACGCGATAATGCTGAACGTCACCGATTGGCCGACATTGACCGTCGCCGATTGAGGCTGTTTGGTAACCGCCGGATCCTGCGCCACCGCACTCCAGGCAAAAAACAACGCCAAGGCACAAGCCCACCACGGCCCAAAAACCAACCGCCGCATACACCATTCCTCCTTACTTTCAGCATTCGGACGCATCGCGACGCACCCCGTTTGTGAGCATCGTCGCCCGCATACCATATAACAATACCATAAAACATGGAAATCGTGTTCCGTAATCCCCGGCTAAGGAAGCGATTGGGGCGGGTCATGTCAAATTGAGTCGG
>DAOTMJ010000074.1 GCA_035450225.1 Candidatus Hydrogenedentota bacterium | reverse complement strand
TCGAGATCATCGCGACCGTTCAGGCCGGCTACGGCACGGACGCCAACGGCGACGGTGAAATCAACTGGCGCAGCAACGACGAGTTCGTGACGACCGCCGAAAAGAAAGTCAGGACGATATATGAGAGGTAGGCGCAAGGCTGAAGGCTGAAAAATGATCTTTTGTGAATTTATTCGCGCAGCCGAAAGCGTAACGCCGAATTCCGATTCGGCTGAGCTGCCCATACCCGTGCCCAATCGGAATTCGGCGCTACAATCTGTTGCGCCGAATTTGTTCACGCGCTCTGAAACCCGAGATCCGAGACCCGAAACGCGCCCCCGGCCGCCTCTGAATCAGGTATAATATTTTTGCGACATGGAAGCGATTGACAAATGAATCCGGGGCATTCGGCGGCGCTTCGCGAAAGGCGCGGCCGGAGGAGTGTACAGATGAAACAAACGCGGCGATTCATGGGATGGTGCGCGCTTTCGTGCGCGCTGATGGGGACCGTTTGGGGCGCTTATGGCGACCCGGCCGATCCCGGCAACTGGGTGTTGGGCAACACGGTCGTGGTGTGCGGGGCGGACAATCCGCTTTACGACGCGCTGAACGCGGAGGTATCGGCGCCCGACAAGTTTCCGCGGTTCGACACCGTGACCCAAGCCATCGCTTATGCGCAGAGCCAGAACGGCGCGATTCAGTATATTGTCGTGGCGAGCAGCACCGCCGGCACGAGTTCCGTGGTGTCCGAAATCCGCGACAACATCACCTATCCGCAGAACGAAACCTTTTCCATCGTGGGCTATCCGCCGTCCAACCCGGAGACGATCGTGATCAAGGCGGCGGACCCCTCGCGTCCGGTGTTGGACCTTGGATCCGCCCCGGCGGGCGTCTTCATCGAGGGGCTGACGTTTACGGGCGGCAGCGTGGGCATTCGGACCGGCAACCGCTGTGCCGCGACCATCAACCGATGCTATATCCGCGACAACAACGCCGTGGTCCAGGGCGGCGTCATCGTGGACAGGACCGGCGTGGGCATTCTGTGCGAGGGCGGCTCGGTCGGCGCGCCAATCATTCAGAATTGCAGCATTGTCCATAACGAGTGCGACGGGATACGCGTCGAGTCGCAAAACGTCTGCGTCGCCTTCTGCACGATTTTCGAGAACGGGCGCAACGGCGTGTCAACCGTGGGCGGCGGCAAGGCCTCGGTGACCAGTTCGATCGTCATGCGCAACGCGATCGGCGACACGGTCGTCGAACCCATTACCAACTTTATCTGCAAATGGCCGCCGGCCGATCCGATGCTAAAATTCACGTGGTCGGAGGCACCCGGATCTCAATGGAATATTGGCCCGCCGTCGGGCGGCGGCGGACAGCAGGATCCAAACGGCTTCGGCAATCCTGATCCCCGGGTCACGATGGAGCGCCCGGAGGTTTTCGGCGTCAATCTCGCCGGCAATTACACGGCCTCCCCAGACGCGGACGCCGATATCGTGCGGGTTCTCAACAACAATGATTCCATTTCGGAAGACGTGCTGATTCACGACGTCAAAGTGACGATTCTGGGCGTGGCCATTGACGCCAGCTCGCTGGAGCCGACGGCGCTTGTGCTGGAAACGCCCGCCGGGAACGTGACGCTGGCGCAGATCAACGCCGGCATCAGCCTGAGCCTTGAAAACGTCACCTTTTCCGACAGCGCCGCGGAACCGTTTCCGGCTTCGGCAAGCCTGGTAAACGGCGATCTCAGGGACGGAGTTTACAAACCCGTGCAGCCGCTTTCCGCGCTTGCGGGCCAAAGCGCGGATGGGCCGTGGCGGGTGGTTCTTCAAAGCCATGTTTCGCCAGTAAAACCATTGACCTGTCGAATTGCGCTTCGCGAACGTTTCTGGTTGTCGGTGGACGTGGACTGCACGAATTACAGAAATGTCAGCATGATTTTCGATCGCTGGCTGAATGTGGATGCCCAAGGGTACGCAGGCATTCAGGGACAGGTGGTGGGGACCAACCGGTGGCTCCCGATCTGGGACAAGGGGGTTTTCGACATCTGGGATCGCGGCGACAACGAGATCATGGACGGCAATGTGGACCGGCAGCAATGGACCGTGCGCTCCTACGATCTGCCGTGGGCGGGC
Source organism: Candidatus Hydrogenedentota bacterium (assembly GCA_035450225.1). Taxonomy (NCBI): domain Bacteria; kingdom Pseudomonadati; phylum Candidatus Hydrogenedentota; species Candidatus Hydrogenedentota bacterium. Next base: position 9,181 of record DAOTMJ010000074.1, on the reverse strand, counting down.
GGCAAGAAAATCCGGGTGCGGTGGACGTACCGGACGGATTTCCCCGGCAAGGCCTGTTCCGGGTGGAACATCACCAACCTGCGGTTCGTCGGCATTCCGACGTCCATGCAATACTACGGCCTCAATGCGGCGGCGCCCCAATCGCTGACCTCGCTCAGCAACGATGTGTACGCGAACGCCCCCGCGCTGTGGACGCCGCCGACGGGCACGCCGTGTCCACTGCAGGGCTACATTTACACGAACGCCTATGATTACAACCTGAACGTCAGCACCGATCCGATTCTGTGCAAGGACATCCACGTGGATCCGAGGTTCGACATGTCGTCGCCGTGGATTGGCCGCCTGCTGGCGCGTGAACTCACGCAATGCACCGATCCCGTCTGCATTGACGTCAAGAACCACAGCGGAACCGCCCCCTGTCCGTGCGTGACGCCCCCCCGCGATTTCCAGTATGTGAACGTCCGCCCGGACAATGAATGCAACATTCCCGACATCGGCGCGGACGAAATCCCGTCGGATGGCGGAACGGGCCCGTTTACGGGTATATGGTTTGCGTGCCGCGTTTTGGACGTCCAGGCCGATCCCGGGCCGCCGCAAATGGTGGGCGCGCATTCCTTTACGGTGGACGTGTGGATGACGGAAGCGGGCATGCCGGACGAGGCCTATTACATTGCTGCCGATGGGACGCAGGTGGATCTCGGTTCGGCGACCGATGCCGGCGGCGGCCGGTACACCTACCGGGCCAGCCCGCCCGCTTCCGGCGGCGCGACGGACGGCGAGGCATCCGTTCGACTTAGATATGGAAATATCGTTTTGGGTGATGGCGGACCCTATGACGACCTGATTACCGCCCAGGCCCAGAGGGGACGGCGTTTCATCATTGACACGATTCCGCCGGTGATCGTGCAGCCGGGGCCGGGATATATCGCGCCGGTCGTGGTTTCCGCGAGCCTGTCGGGCAATCCGTCCACGGCGGCGAGCGTACCGTTCGGATCGCTTACGCACCCCTACGACAATGCGCCGTCCAGCTATCCACAGGGCGGTTCGCAGGGAGCCCACGGTTTTACGTTCGCGTCGAGCGCGGACCGCTGCCTGGCGTTTTTCAATATCGGTTCGCCGGTGAACGGGTACGATACCCCCCCGCCGAGCGTGTGGGATTTGGAACTCAAGGCCGTTTTCCGCGACGATCCGCCGTCCAACAGGACTGTTGCGGTGTCGGGATTCCGCACGACTTTCGAGGGCGGCGCGAGCGCGATCGAATTGGCGCCCCCGGACCTCGCCGCGTGGAACACGGGCGGTGTCACGCGCCCCGTGTGGCTGAGCGACACGTCCGTGTCGGCGTTCCCGCTGGCGTCCGTTACGAACACGTCGCAACTTGACGTGGCCGGCAGCACGGACAATATCACGGCGACGTGGAAAATTCCCTTGCGGACACCCATAGCGGAGGCTTTTCGCGCGACGGTCCGCTTTGCGGCGCGCGACCGGGCCGGCAATGTGGCCGAGCCGCCGTTGACGTCAACCGGCGATTCCATCCTGCCACTCGAAATCTGGTGGCTCGCCCCGACCGTGTTGGACGCGAACCTGAATGTCCGCACGGTGCCCGGCGCGTTTCCGATGTGCGAATGGGGCCTCAAGCGGGAGAGCGTGGACATCGCGTTCGATTCGGGTCCGAAACCTCTGTATGCGTACCGGATCTGGGCCAAAAACATGGACCCGAGCCGCAACGTGTACGAGCCGTTGGATACTTGGAAACCGTGGTCGGATCAAAACATGGCGGTCACGCCGGTCATGTTCGAGGCGCTCCAGCTTGCCGTCGAAAGCCGTTCCGCGCCGGACATCACCACGCTGTACGGCCAATCGCTCCTGCTGGTCGTGGCCGCCTGCGACGAGGCCGGCAATGTCTCGCGCTGGCCGGACACGCTGCCCCCGTTGGGCACGGGCGATACCATCGAGGATCTCATGACGGGCGACGGCGGGATCAATTGGCGCCGCTTTACCATTCCGGACAAGGCCAAAGTCGTGGACACGCGCCTGACGGCGAGTTTCCGGCGGGCGGGGGTTGATTTGGGCGCGGTCACGATCATGCAGGCCCCCGATTACGGAAAGCCTCAGGATTTGCAGGCGATATTCACGATTACCCTCGTCGTGCCGGAAGCGAGCGCGTTGGCCGAGTCCTTTGTCGAGGTCGAACTCATCGAGGACGGGAAGAGCGTGTACACGGGCGAATTGTGGGGACGCCCCGGCGCGGACGGCGCTCCCATGCCGGATCCCGTGCGCCGGATTGTCGTGCCGGCCTTGGATGGCATTCCCGCGGGCGCATTGGCCAACGGATGCCTCGGCCATCCCCACACGCCCGGCGTTACGCCGCCCGACGGCACGGCCGTGGACTATGTATTCCGCGCGACGACTAAATACAAGTACCTAGGGAAATTTATCAGCGACGCCAGTCCCGCGACCTACAAGTTCAAGGTCGTTCCGCGCAGCGTCGAGCAATATCTTGAAATTCCCGCGGGCCAGCAGCCCGTCAAGCTCTTCGAGCGCGAATAGCGTGACGTTTGCGCTATGATAATTGCATTCCTCCGGCTACGGCGGCGCGGACCGCGACGACCGGCAGGAACCGTTGGAGGAGTGTCGGAACCGGATTCGCGGTGTGGCGTTCCTGTCTCTTCCGGCGCAGGCGAAAGTTATACAATCGCGGAACACGGCGGAATAAAGCGGAATCCGCCGGCACAGAGGAGATCATGATCGTCCCGGGTAAAAAATGGTCATGGTTGGCAGGGTTACTGGCGGCGGTGTGTATCGCGGGTGGATGTTTTTCCGCGCCGCCGCCGAGGGAAACACGGGTTGTCATCGCCAGTTCGCCGGAACAGGAAGCCGACGTGACGATTGGCGACATGCCCCGCGGTAAAACGCCCGTGACGCTGGTGAACCCGCCGCCGGGCGAGACCGTGGCCGTCCTCACGCGGGAAAATTTCGAGCGGACCTCGAAGACGATCGTCTTTCCTGATCAGGGCGAGGAACGCATCGTCATTGACATGCGCCCGCTGCGGGGATACCTGACCATCGAGAGCACGCCGGCGGGCGCGCAGGTTTTCCTGGACGGGCGCGAGCATCTGGGCAATACGCCGTTGACAAGCAAGGAAGTTCCCATCGGAAAACACACTTATGAGGTGCGGCTGGACAACTATCGGACGGCGACGGGCGAAATCGAAATCAAGGAGGATTACCGCTACCAGTTTGCTCATGTTTTGGCCCCCAAGAACGCCCAACTGGCCGTCGTGTCCCGTCCTTCCGGCGCCAAACTGTGGCTCAACGGTGAATTGCTCCCGCAACTATCGCCCGCCAAATTCGAGGTATCCCCCGGCGACTATATTCTGACGTTGTACGCGAAAGGCTACGACAAGTTGGAACAACCGGTCGTTTTGGGCCCCAACGAATCGAAAACGCTGGAATTGGTGCTGACAGAAGGCAAGGCGCCCGAAGGGATGGTCCTGATTCCCGCCGGACCTTTCATTATGGGCCTCAATGGCGCCTCGCCCGATGAAAAGCCCCAGCGCACCTTGGAGTTGCCGGCCTTCTACATGGACCAATACGAGGTTACCAATGCGGAGTTCAAATTGGTTTTTCCCGATCACGTTTTTCCGGACGACGCCAAGGACAAGCCGGTGACCGGTGTCTCGTTTGTCCAAGCGTCTGCCTATGCGAAGGCCGTGGGCAAGCGCCTGCCGACCGAAGAGGAATGGGAGAAGGCGGCCCGGGGCACGGATGGCCGCGAATATCCCTGGGGCATGGAATTCGTGCCGGAAAACTGCAATTCCGGCTCGGAGGGCACAATCCGGGTGGGGCGTTGCCGCATGGGTGTTTCGCCGTTCAAATGTTACGACATGGCCGGCAACGCCTATGAATGGACCGCCAGTTGGTATCAGGCGTATCCCGGCAATCCGGACGTGACCAAGGATTATGGCCAGCAGTTCCGCGTGCTGCGGGGCGGTTCCTATAAAAGTGACCGATTCGGGGTGCGTTGCGCCCGAAGACATTACGATCACATGGAATCTCGTCAGCCGGATTACGGTTTCCGATGCGCCAAAGATGTCGAATGACGCGCCGGAGAGGCCCGCCGGAAAACTCTTGGCAAACAACATTTTATCTTGACACGGCATAAATTCTGTACTACAATAAGTTTCAATAGGTTATGAAGTTCCCGGCACAAGTGGTGATTTCAGAATTCACCCTATAAACAATACGCGGCGCGGGGAACTGAAAACGTGTGACCAAACGGCGGGTTCGTCTTGGCAGTGTAGTGCAACTGGGTGGACGGGCGATTGATGATGAAGATTGGGCGTGGGCGCGCGAAGCGCTTGGTGCTGGACGTGGGCACCCATGCTATTCGGGTTTGCGAACTCACGCAAACCAAGACCGGTTTTCAACTCACCCGTTACTTTCAGCGGGAGGTGCTGCTGGATCCGCTTTTGGATGAAGAATCCAAACGCCGCCACATGAACGAGGAACTCAAGAAACTCCTCAAGGAAAAGAAAATCCGGACTCGAAAGACGGTGGTTGCCGTGCCGGGACGTTCGGTCTTTACCCGCACGCGCACCTTGCCCCCGGTGCAGGAAAGCAAGATCACCCAAATCGTCCGGTACGAAATCCAGCAACAAATCCCGTTCGCGCTCGATCAAATCGCGCTCGATTACCAGAAATTGAGCAAGACGGAAGCGGGCGGTTACGACGTTATGATGGCGGCCATCAAGGTGGACGTGGTGGACAAGCACCTGGCCCTGCTGCGCGAAACCAAATGCGCGGTGGACGTTGTGGACATCTGCCCGTTTGCGACCTACAACTGGCTCAAGCATACCGGGGAATTCGGCGACAAGGGCGAATGCGTGGCCCTGCTCGACATGGGCGCGTCCGCCACCGATATCGTCATCGAGCGTGGCGGCCAGTTCCGTTTTACGCGGCCCTTGATGATCGGCGGCAACGACATCACCTCGGCCATACGCGACGCGATGGGCCTGAATTTTCTGGATGCGGAGAAACTGAAACGCGACCGGGGTTCGGCGCCCACGGGCGATCCCCAACGCGATGGGCAGTTGGGCGAAATTATCGCCAAGGTTCTGACCCGTCTGATCACCGAAATAAACCGGTCATTCTCCTATTTCAGATCGTTGCCGGGCGGCGGGACCATCGATCGGATTGTCATTACGGGCGGGGGGGCCTGTCTGCGCAACATCGTGCCGTATTTCCAGGAACAATTCGGCGTGGAAGTACGCATTGCGCGTCCGCTTGCCGGTTTGGCGATCGCCCCGGGCGCGCAGGAGATCAATGAACATCCCGAACAGGCCGCCGTGGCCCTCGGACTCGCCCTGCGCACCCTTCAGCCGGTTCCGATTGCCGTCAATCTGGTTCCGCCCGCGTTGCTTGAGTCCGCGCGCCGCAAGGAACAATTGTTTTACTGGGTGTTGTCTTTCATAACATTGGGACTGATCGGGGCGTCAACCGTGCCCGGTTTGACCGCCAAGCAAAAGGTGGTTCTGGAACGGATCCAAACCGTCAAGAAATACGTGCAAGCCTACGATCCTGAACTAGCCGCGAATCCGACCAAAAAGTCGGTCTATGAAAGCCAGTTGCAGGCCGCGCGCAAGGAAATTGCCGCCCGTCAAAAACAACTCAACCTTCTTTCCACCGCGTATACGACATGCAACTGGTGGATCCATCTTCTGCGCATGTTGAACAATGCCCGGCCGCCCGGGGGTAAAATCTGGTTCAGTTCGGTGGAGTCTTCCGTCGTCAATCCGGGCGCGGCGGATCCGGTGAAGGGCACGGTGGCCAGCACGGGGTTCCCTGGAATTGACGCCGCCAAGGGCGGGGCAATCGTTCCCAAACAGAACGGCATGAAGGTGCTGGGATATGCGAGCGATCCCGACTCGCTGACCCAGTTCATCAGTCAACTGCGTGAGACTCGCGCCGCCCAGGGCGGACTGTTTTTCAGCGAGGCCCAAGTCGAAAAAGTGCCCATTACCGAAATGGAAGATGCCCGCGTGGGCCAGGCGTCCATCGGCGGCCAGCGGAGCCAGCCCGGCCCCGCCGCCGGCGGATCCGTCGAAACCGTGTATTTTTTCCGCGTGGATTTTATTTTCACGCCGCCGCAGCAACCCCCGCAACCGCAGCAACCGCAACCGAGGCCAAGGCGATGAGCACCCTGCGAGGCACATCATGAATCTGCGCCGCGAACATATCATCGGCATCGCGGTGTTTGTCCTGTTGCTGGCCTGTGTGGGTGGCGGCTACCAGTTCTATTACAAAAAGCAACTGGCGATCTATGAAGAGTACCTTGGACAGCTCGAAACCCTCGAAAAGACCCTCAAGCATCTTGAAGACACGTTTTCGGGGTACCAACCCAAGGTGTTGATCGAGGCGGTCAAGGGCGATATTCAGCCCATGGCCGATGAGGTGATGCGCCGGGCGGCCTTCTTCAACGTGGGCGACTGGATGGAAATAGACCCGATTCCGGAAGGCAAAATGTTGCGGTTCTATTACGAGGAACAATATGGAAAGGCCCTGAACGCACTGCGCCAGTATGCCCAGTCCAAATCGCCTCCCTGTCCGATACCGGACGATATTTCCTTCGGCGCGCAGAAACCGGAAGATTTCGCGGGTAAAAGCATCACCAAGGCCGACGTCGAACGGAATCTGCGCATCATCCGTTTCGGGTCCATGGTCGTGCGCATGCTCATTGACGCCAAGGCCGTCATCGTCAACAAAGTCGAAATCCATCCGGGGCGGCAGGGCTTGGAAAAACTGTTGAACCTTCGGACCGTCGGCCTTTCCTATGTGATGAACCTCAAGGATCTGGTAATTTTTATAGATGCGCTACGCATGAAGGATCGGTATTTTAATATTGAAGCGATCAGCATCCAGAACCGTTACATGCGCTGGCCGGTCGAGCCGCCGGTGGAAGTGCAAATGTTGTTGACGGTGGCTGCGTTCAATCCCGCGGCGGCGGCGGTATCGGGCGGACTGGACTCCGTGGGCGTGGTTGGTCCCGCCGCGCGGCCCGGCATGCCCGCGCGCGACGCCCTCGCGCAACAAAACATCCGTGGCGGCGCGGCCCAGAAAGAGCCCATGTCCACCCGTGTGATACGGTGGCTGCGCAATCATTACCTCTGGCCGTTTTAGGAAATTGGAGAAATCGGGAACGAGGAACGGAAAGGTTACGTGGAGAAACTGAAGAACATAGGCGTGGTCCTTTGGGCGAACAAGGAGCGGATGGTGCTGGCCGTAATGGTGCTCGTTTTCGGCTGGCGCGTGTATGCCGTGCTGACTCCCGAGCAGTCGCTGCCGTCCACCAATTACCGCCTGCCCAAGGCCGATGACGGCGAAATCCCGAAGGCGGCTGTGCCGCCGCCCCCGCCGTTGCGCCAGAGCGTCCCGCTGGAAGCCTCGTATACCCCGAATCCTTTTTGGGCGTTGTCCTCGCAACAGGAGATTCGCGAACGGGAAGGGGCCGCGGATGCCGATATCGCGCTGCTGCGCATCCAGAAAGGCCGTGGCGGCCGCGTTCGCGCCCAAATCCGGACCGCGGGAAGCACCCAATGGTTTGACGAAGGGGCGTCCTTCGAAAGTTTCCAGTTATTGCAAATCAATGCCGAGGAAGGCACCTGTCTGGTACGATCGGAGCGCCTCGGAAGGAATATCACGCTTCGTGTAGGCGGAAGTTAGAGTTGCTTATTTGATGCCAAATCCGTTATAGTGACCCCAACAGCGGGAGGAAGGCAGCGTAATGAGTACCAAGTTGTCGCAAAACCTGATAACAGGCTGCGCTTTGTCAATGGCGGCCGCCGTTTGGATGGCGTTTGTGCCCGCTGTAGCACAGGCGCAGCAATCGGAAGCCTCGGCGCCCGGTTCCGCCGCGGCATCGCCGCCGGTGGTGGACGCGGCTGCTCCTTCCGCCGTTTCGGAAGGGACCGTTTCCGAGGCGGAACTGCATTTCCGAAAAGGCGTTGACCTCTACAACGGCAACCTTTTTTTGGAGGCCCTGAGCGAATTTAATCGTGCCTTGGCGCTCAATCCATCCCTTGAAGACGCCAAGACGTTCCGCCAGAAATGCGAGGCCAAATTGGTCTTGACGTCCACCGGGGCCAGCCCGGCCGAGACGCCGTCGTTTGACACCATTGATCCCAGCTCGATGACGCCCGAATCGGAAACCGCGCATTTGTCCGCGCAGGAAATCAAGAAACAGCGCGTGACGGAACTCATCAAGATGGGCGAGCGCTACATGGATCACGAGCGCTACGCAAAGGCCGTCAAGTATTTTGAGGAAGCGCTGATTATCGCGCCCGAAAATGCGCGCGCGCAGGAAGGCTTGCACAAGGCGACCCTCGGCGCCAGCAAGGAAGCCATCTCCAAGGCCGGCGAAGGCATAGCGGAGGATCGCGCGTCCATCGAACGCTTTATCGAGGATTCCAAGCGGTTGCCGGAAGGGGCGGATGCCACCGGCATCAAACCGTACCGCGTCATGGTGCCCACGGTCGAGGAAGAATACGTAGAGCCACAGAAGCAGAGCCCCATTGAAAAAACCCTCGATTCGCCGGTCAGCGTTGAGTTTGAAAATATTCACATCAACGAAATCGTTGAATTTATCAGCGACAGTTACGACATCAATATCGTGGTGGATGACCGGGTGGTGCGGCGTCCCCCGAAGCCCGTGGCGGCCGCCCCTGTCCAAGCGGCGCCCGCCCCCACTCCCGGACCGTATCCCGGTGCTGCCGGCGCCCGGCCCGGTGGACCCGGCGCTCCCGGGGCTCCCGGCGCGCCACAACGACCGCCGGCGGCCGCGCCCCAGCAACCCCAGGCGCAACAACAGGCCACGGCGGCGGCGGGCCGCTATGTGACCGATGGCATCGTGCCCTATATCAATTTGAAGGATGTATCGTTGCGGGAAGCCTTGAAGGCGCTGTTGCGCCCGCTCAATCTCGATTTTGCGGTACAGCCGGGCTTTATCTGGATCAGCACCCCGCAAAACATCCGCGAGGAATCGTTCGAGGCGCTTGAAACGAAATATTACGAATTGCGCAACGCGGGCGCCGAAACCCTGTTCAAGATCGTGCTGCGCAATCCCGGCGGCATGGGTGGCGGCATGATGGGTGGCGGCATGATGGGCGGCATGGGCGGTTATGGCGGC
>DAOTMJ010000073.1 GCA_035450225.1 Candidatus Hydrogenedentota bacterium | reverse complement strand
GTTGAAAAGGCGCCCGTTGATACTACCCTCCCATGGGGTCGTGCGAAGGGCAGGTGAGTCCCGGGTTTTCAAATAGTTGAAAAGGCGCCCGTTGATACTACCCTCCCATGGGGTCGTTCGAAGGGCAGGTTAGTCCCGTAGGGACGGTTTGACTGTAGCCCAGGAGGAACTCCTGGGACACGGGGAAAAAACAAACGATAGTCCCGTAGGGACGATTGAAATGGAGTTCGTAAAAGAAAGTATGATGGCGCATGCCCATGCAAGCCGATTTGACCATTGGGTGTTTTCAACCAAGGGTAAAACGGCACGGGATCGAATGCGGCGAGCAATGCATAGGAAACGGAACGAGCGGCTTCAAACGTCCCTCCGGGACTTTCCCGCCACCGCCGCGAGATCCCAGGACTGGCGTCTTGGGCTATTCTCAAGGCGTCCCTCCGGGACTTCGTGTCGAACACCGTCTCATTCGACCGATTTGAAAATGTATCAACTCCAGGGACAGACGGTCCAGTCCGTCCAGGATCGGGATACACTTGAAATCGGCCGTCTAAAGCGGTTTTCGCGCAGGCGACGGACGAGCGGGACGTTGTGAATCCGGCAAAATTCACACGGAAAGTGAAATACTTTCCCTGTAGTGGATGTATCGCAGTAGGCAGTACCGAAGTACAAAGGAGGTTGCAGTAATGGCAGTTCAGGCGTATGGCGCGAAGAAGTGGTGGTTTCTGGGGCTGGCGGCGGCCATGACGATTCTGATGGCGATGGACGCGGACGCGGCGGAGCGCAAAGCCAAGCGCATTCTGCTGGCGGGTGACAGTTGGCCGTTTTTCATGTGGACGGGCGGCATGCACGGTATTTACTTTTGGCAGGGTTGCGCGGCACAGGACGGCCTCGACGAAGCCGGTTACGCGGACTGGCAGGTATGGGGCGGCGACACGGCGGTGCCGATGTCCATGGCGCGGGAATGGCGCGACAATGTTCCTCAAAGTTACAAGGGGCGCGTCGTGGGAAGGCTCGACATCCTCCGCATGGAACTGGAGAGCAATCCCAACATTGACATCGTTCACCTGAGCCTGGGCGGAAACGACGTAGGCCGGGGTTATTTCAACGACGTCATGCCGCAGCAAATCCGGTTTTTGGGCGCGCCGACGGGCGGAACCTTCGTGCTGCGCTTCAACGGCCAGCAAACGGCCCCCCTTCCCTACAATGCGACGGCGGCCCAGATTCAGTCGGCCATGGAAGCGTTGTCCACCGTGGGCGCGGGCCGGATCGAAGTGACCGGTCCCGATGGGGGACCGTACATGTGCGTGTTCGATCCCGCGCTGGTGGCGTATGTCTATAACGGCCCGGACAACAACATTTCCGTGTCAAGCTCGCTGACCGGCGGCAGCGTGGTGGTGGACGAAGCCCACCATGGATGGGAAAAGTCTTGGGGAACCGATTCGGCCTATGAAAAACTGTTTTTCCAGGCCCTTTGCGACGCCATTGAGAAGGTGATTCGCCAGGCGCTCGACGTTCGCCCCGACATTCGCGTGGCGCTATGCGATTACGATTACCTGCGGGTGGACTGGGGCGGCGCCACGGAACTCGAAACCCGGTACGCGGGCATGCGGCTCGGCATGGCGAAGTTCGAACTGACGCAGCGTCTGTCCGCAATGCCCCAATACCGCAACCGGTGCTTCTATATTGCGCCGGGCGGTCTCATGCAATACGTGTTCGGGCTGTATTCGCGGTACAAGTATTGCGCCGTGGGCGTAGGCGATGTCATGAATCCCTGCACGGACAGCGGCCCCGCGCCGGGCGCCATCCTGCTGTACGGGCCCAACGGCACTCCCGGCGCCGCGGGCACGGTTGCGCGCCCGTTGAGCAATCTCGTCAAGCACGGCATTACGCAGCCCATTCCCGGCGGCGACATTGATCCCCCGGTGGATTACTACCCGGATGATCGTCCCGATCCCAGTGTCGGCGAACCGCATACGCACGACATCAGCCCCCGCGATGCCATCCTGGCTGATATCGGCGGCGGCGACATCCATTTGAACGGGTTGGGATATAAGGCATTGATGAAATACTGTACCGAGGAATTTTACGGCGAATGGCTGGATCTGCCCAAGGCGCTGTCGTCCGTTCCCATGCCGCCCGCGCCGCCCGATCCTGATCGGGTCGCCGCAAAGGCCGGCGCCGTGCTGGCGTCGTTCCGGGTGACATTCAGCGAGGAAGTCACCGGCGTGGATGCCGCCGATTTCGTGGCGGTCACGCGCGGAGGCCGCGCCGGCGCATCGATCCTTGATGTCGAACCCGGACCGTCCGGATACCACGACACGTATGTCGTGACGATTGACTGCGGCAGCGGACGCGGCACGGTTAGCGTCGGGGTGCTGGACAATGGCACCATCAAGGATCGCGACGGCAACGGCTTGGGCGGCGACATTGACGGATCGTTTTCTGGAGGCGAATGGTACGATCCCTCGGCCTATACCCTGCCGGTTTCCGCATGGCCCGCGGCGGCGTTGCTGGTGTGTCTTGCCGCATGGGCCGCGAGGCGGCGCGGCCATTGACAACGATTCGACAGGCATCGAACCCCGGATCTCCGGCATTGCGGTTCAGGGGTCCGGGGTTTGAAGCTTGTAGACGGGGATTGGTTTCGTTTCCCGGCCCCTTTCTTCCTTCCGCGTCCGGCCTTTGCCAAGGAGTGTCGCCGTGAACGTGCTGCTTGTGGTGCCTCCCTTCAGTGCATCGCCGACGGGCCGCGGCGCGCGGATCCGCCCCGGCAAGTTGCGCCCGCTGCCTCCCTTGGGGCTCGGCTATCTCGCGGCGGTATTGGGCGAACACGGCCACGAGACGCGTTTGATTGACGCGCAGGCGCGCCAATTGAGCATTCCCGAAACGGTGGCCGAAATCATGGCCGCGGCGCCGGACGTTGTAGGCATTTCGATTTTCACGGTTTACATGGATTGCTCCTATGCTTTGGCGTCGGCGCTGCGCGTCCGCGCGCCCGGCTTGCCGATCGTCATGGGCGGTCCCCACGCCACGGCCTTTCACGAGGCCATCCTCGAAGAATGCCCCGCCGTGGACTACGTCGTGCCCGGCGAGGCCGAGCATTCGTTCGCGGCGCTGCTCGACGCCCTAGCCGGCGGCACGCCGGTGTCGGATGTCGCCGGAATCGTGTTCCGTACGGACAGTGGGCGCATTGCGGCGACGCCTCCCGCCGAATACGTCCGGGAACTCGACACGCTGCCGCATCCGGCGCGCGGCCTTTTCAAGGACAATCCATACACACCCCTGCCCAACCAGTCGCGACGCAAACCCGCCACGACCGTCATGACCTCGCGCGGTTGCCCGTGGGCCCAGTGCCGGTTTTGCTATCAGGGCGGCAAATACGGCGCGCCCTACCGCCGCCGTTCCCCGGAAAACGTCATCGAGGAACTGTGCCATCTGCGCCGTGAACTCGGTTTCCGCGAGGTGATCTTTTGGGACGACAACTTCTGCGTGAACGAAAAATGGATTGACCGGTTCTGCGATCTGCTCGACCGCGAAAAACTCGATCTGACATGGACCGTGCAGGGCCGCGTCAATACGGTCTCCCCCTCCATGCTTCAACGCATCGCCGCGTCCGGCTGCTACAATATTTTCCTTGGATTCGAGAGCGGCAACCCGGAACTCCTGGAACTGATCGACAAGGGAATCACCCTCGAACAATCGCGCAACGCCGTCGCGTGGGCCAATCAGGCCGGACTCGAAATTCGCGGCGCGTTCATGTTCGCCCTGCCGACCGAAACCCCCGAAATGGCCGAGAAGACCATTCGATTCGCCTGCGAACTCGACGTGGATTTCATGGTGTTTTCTCCGTTCCACATCCAGCGCGGCACCCCCATCGAGCAGCGCGCCCTCCAGGAAGGCCGCGTCGTCCACATCGAATCCGACGCCTTCGATTGGCATATCCCTTCCTACGTGCCCAACGCCTACAGCGGACCCGAACAGATCACGGAAATTCTGCGCGAGGCCTACCGGCGCTTCTACCTTCGCCCGCGCTACATCCGCCGCGCCCTTTGGCGCGCCCGAAACCCTGTCATTCTCCGCAACTATCTCCACGCCTTCATGCACTGGGTCGTGTTGGCGCGGCGGGGCAAAGCCGGTTGATTCCTCCCGGCGCCGTTCATGCGCAAAACCGTGCGAATGGACAGGCAATCTGTTACAGTGACGCCGTGCGAGGAGGTTTCGTGCCATGAATAAGAGCCTGCCATGGACGATTGCAGTACTGTTGACAGTGGTTTGCGCGCACGCGCAGACGCGCGAGGCGGTATTGGACGATGCGTTGTCGCGCTGGCGTTTGGGCGCGGAACCGTCGAAGGCGAAATGGCCCTTGCAACCGGTGGGCGATATCGAGTTCGGTCCGGCGGCGATTCTAAAGAAGGCCTATTTCGATGCGGGAAGGGAACTCACGGTTTCGGGCCATGCGATTACCGTGTATCTGCGCGCGCGTGATCCACGCGGACAATGGCAGTACGCCCTTTTCAGCAAGCGTGGCACGCACAGCATGGTTACATTCAACCTGTTCAGCGTGGATCTCGGCGGGTCGCCGGGGCCGGACATCGGCTTCGAGATTCATACCGATGCCGGATTTGTCATGGTTTCGTTTCCCGTGAACCAAATTGACGCGGCCGCGTGGCATGATTTCGCCGGGCGGTACGACGGCAAGTCCATCGAATTGATTTGCGACGGCCGGGTCATGGCGAAACGCGCATGGAAAGGCGGCGCGTTGACGCAGAACACGGAGCCCGTGCTGATAGGCGCCGAGACGGACAATGGGACCGTCGTCAGGCCCTTCACGGGCGAGATGGAGGAAGCGGCGCTCTGGCCGCGCGCGTTGGATTACGGGGAATTGGCGCTGGTTATGCGAAAGGACACGATCATGCCCGATGCAAATTATGTGGAACCCTACGATTCACCCATACATTACCGCCCGGCGACGGGTCGTCTCGCGGACACGATCCCGTTTTTCTGGAAGGGCGAATATCACATCTTTTATCTGCGCGCGCTCGCGAAAGTGCCTTGGGAACATATTGTTTCGACAGACCTTGTCCATTGGAAAGAACTACCCACCGCGCTCACGCCCGACGGCGCCCCGGACGGACCCGACGGCCTGCACATGTTCACCGGATCGGTCATGGAGCACGATGGGACCTTCCATATTTTCTACACCGGTTGGAATCCGGAGAACAAGGAAGGCCGCGAGAAGATCATGCATGCAACCAGTCCGGATCTGATAGCATGGACGAAACGTCCCGAACATGGTTTCTTTGCAAACGGCGATCAATACCAGAACACGGATTTTCGCGATCCGTACGTGTTCTGGAACGAACAGGACAAGATGTTCTGGATGATCGTCTGCGCACGCGACGGGAAAACGGGCAAGCCGGTGCAGGGGCGGCTCACGTCGGAGGATCTCGTTCACTGGGAACAGGTATCGCCGCTTGTGCTCGATCCGCCGCTCGGCGAGGGAACACCGGAATGTCCGGACCTGTTCATGATAGGCGACCGGTATTATCTTCTCAACAGTCCCTGCGCCGGCACGACGGATATGCGCCATGCCAAAGATATACTCGGACCCTATTGCCGCCCGGAACCGGCCAACATTGACACGCCGATCCTGTATGCCGCGAAACGCATGTTCGACGGCCGGCGGCACATCCTTACAGGCTGGATTCGCGATCTCGGCGGCGAACGCGACGGCGGCGGCTTCGAGTGGGGCGGCGATCAATCCGTCCCGCGCGAGGTATACGCCGGATCCGATGGCCGGTTGTTCTTCCGGCCCGTTCCCGAGGCCGTGGCTGTTTTCGCAAAAACCGTCAAGGAACTCGCGGATGTCCCGCCGGGGTCGCTGGAAGTCCCGGACAACTACTACCTCGAATGCGAAGCCGAACCCGTTGCGCAGGCGGAGTTTCGACTGGTCATGCGCGAGCAGGCATCCGGCGGCGGATACGCGCTCGTCCTGCGGCCCGGCACAAGCGAGGCAACCATTGCCGGCGCGACGTTTGACTATCCACGGAAAGTCCACTACGACGCGGCGAAGTCCATCCGCGTACAAGCCTTCGTGCAGGGTGCGATTATCGAGTGTTTCATCAATGATGCGTACGCTTTTAGTTGCCGCGCGTACGATTTCCGTTCCGGCAAACTCGGCATTCAGGCAAACGGCGGTCCCGTGCGGATTCGGCGTCTCGCCATCAGGATTCCATGAGGCCGATTATTTTCACGATTTGGGCAGTTACAATCCTGTCCCGGGGCATTTTCGCCGATGAAATCCTGCCGGAGCGTCCGGATTCCGATGCCATCGCCAGCGCCATCGAACAGGCGTCGCCCGGCGACGTCGTGCGTCTCGCGCCGGAAACGTACGCTGTATACGGAACGATTCGGCTGAGGTCGCGCGTGTCGCTTATGGGCGCAGGCCAGGAAAAGACCCTTCTCCGATTCGAAGGGCGGGTAAATGCCTCCCTGTTGGACTTGAGCGATTGCACGGATGTCGAAGTCCGCGATCTGACGCTGGATGGAAACAATAATCCGAATGTGCGGCAGGGCATTTCGGCCGGCAATGCCGACGGGTTGCGGATCCGCCATGTCACGATCCGGAATCTGGCCAAGGGCGAAGGATTCGGCCCGCACGGCATCCTTTTTGCCGGACAAAATCCCACGCGCGCCGGAGGCGTCACGGACAGCGAGATCGCCGATGGCCGGTTTGAACACATTGGCGTCGGCGCGGATTTCGGTTGCGCCATCCGCCTGTCGTGGGGTTCGTCCCGCAACCGCATACTGCGCAATGTCATCGAACACACCGGACGCGGCGGCATCTTTACAGACAACGGCTCGACGGACATCGTCATCCAGGGCAACACCGTCGCCGGTTCCGGCGGCGAAGGATTGGGCATCGAGGCATGGGGCGGGGGCGATCGAACCGTCATCGAGGACAACCGCATCGATCATTGGCTGAGCATTGGCGGCAGCGATTATTGCGCGGTCCGGCGCAACACGATTTCGGATACCTCGGGGCGGTATGCCTTCTGCGGTATTGAAGCCATCGGATCGCATCTTGTCATTACGGGCAATCTCGTTGACGCCGGACAGAAAATCGGCCTTTCGGTGTCGGGCGGACAGGCGAAAGAATATGTGTATTGGGCGGACAACACCGTTCGGAACTGCAACCAATGGGGTGCGCAGTTTCAGGGCGAGCAAGGCGGAATCGCATGTCACTACTTGTACCGCTGCATCTTCGAGCGCATGCCGTTGGCGCTGGGCCCCGTGTGGTATTCCGGCGATGAGGGACACGGTTTTCGCGTCAACGGTCACACACGCCATGTGATGTTCGACCGGTGTGTTTTCCGCGACAATGGGCGATGCGGCATTCAATTCGTGGGCGGGAACATGGACGCGCTTTTATTCAGAAAATGCTCCATTCTTGACAATCGCGGTCCGGCCGTCCTTCCCGCGAATCCCCATGCAACCATCGGGTGGAGGAATTGCGCCGTGCGCGGCAACGCGGACAATGGCTTGCCGTCCGGCGTATCCATTCCGCGGGAATCTTACAGGGTTTCCATCCGCGGTCCCTCCAGGGTTCGGCTTGGGGAAACCGTGTTGTTTGGGGTGCGAACCCGGATGGAAATCACGCACATTCTTTGGGATTTTGACGAGGGTGTCCCCGTTGCCGACCGCGCGCCCAGCCATGCCTTTACCGTGCCGGGCAAACACGTGATGGCCGTTGTTGTGTGGGATCGCCAAGGAAACGCCGCGCGCGCCGAAAAAACCGTGAATGTACTAAGCATGGTCCCTGGGAGTCAGTGATGCCCGTGTTGCCTTGGGAACGCTACAATAACCGCTGGTTTCTTTGGGAATCAGTTCCTTTAGATTTGACTTCTGTAAAATACAATGAAAAAATCAGGGGCAATTTGTGCAACCAATTGAAGTTCCATGATTTAGCGAATGCGGAAATCGCGCGGGTGGGGGTGGGTGCGATTACGATGGCGAGGGTATGAAAAAACCGCTTTTCTTTGAATTAGGGCGGGGAAACTTCTTTTTCGTGAAAAGAAGTTTCCCCGATCAGTCTTATTTTTGACAGCAAGGGAACGGTCTATTGATTGGAATCCGGCGGTGCGGCCTCGGCGATCGGGGCCTGGCCTTCGGGACGCGGTCCCCGGCGTGGTCGCCGTGAACCGCCGCGCCGCCCGCCGCCGCCACGCGGCCGCCGCGATCGGTTTTCGTCGCGGGACTGGTTTTTGGGTTGAATGACGACGCCGCGCGCATCCGAGGCGCCCACGCTGAAGGTGCGGACGTTAGGATCATCCTGCAAGGCCATGTGCACGATACGGCGATCCTGCGCGCTCATGGGCTTCATGCGGACTTCGCGGGAAGTCTCTTTCGCCTTGGCGGCCAATTGGCGCGCCATGTCGGCAAGGTTCTGTTTTCGGCGTTCGAGGTAATCTTCAATATCCACGACGATGCGTTCGGATTGATCCGCTTCGCTCGAGGCGATCATTCGATTGATTAGATATTGAAGCGCCTCGAGATTGTTGCCCCGGCGGCCAATCAGGAGGGCGGAGTCTTCCGACTGGATGTTAAGGCGCGCGCCGCCGTCTTCGGTGGCCGTGCCGGCAACGGTGGCCGGAAATCCCATCTTGGCGAGAATATCGCGCAACAACCCCGCGATTTCCTCGCGGCGCTCGTCCGAAATCGGCGGCAACGGCTCGCGTGCGGGAAGGGATTCCTCGGGCGCCTTGTCGGGGGTGGTGTCGGGATTCGGGCGCGGCGGTTTACGCGGCGCTTTTTCGCGACGTTGCGGGGGTTGCTGCCGGGTGGAACGCGGCGGCTTGCCGGCTGAGGGCTGCGTTTTTTTGCCGCGATCGTCATCTTTTTTGTCTTTTCCCGAACGCGGATGCATATCCCGTCCGGAACGTGGAGCGCGAGGCCCTTCCTGCGCGGCCGGTTTTTCGTCGCGTACGGGACGATCCTCGTGGGATTTGCGCTCGTCACGGTGTTCGCGTCGTTCAGGTCGGCGCGGTTCCGGTCCCGGCACTTCCGTAGTCAGGCGCACGCGGACCTCGCGCGCGCCGAAGCCGAAAATCCCCTTGCTGCCTTCGTCAAGAATCTCAATCTCGACTTCATGAAGTTCCACCCCGAGCGCATCGAGCGCTTTCTTGATGGCTTCCTGCCTTGTTTTGGCGCTAGATTCGACGGATCTCATTCTGTTCCTTTCTTCCGATCCGGGCTTTCGGCATCACGGGCCGGCCCGGTGTTGCGGCCGCGCACATTCGATTGTCAGCGATTTTTGCCGTCGGCGTTTTCGCCCCTCGCCGGTTTGCGCTTTTTCTCCTGCTTCATTTCCTTCGCCAATTGGCGCTTCTTCGCTTGGGCGGCGGTATAGAAATGCTGTTTCTTCGGCGCGGCCTTCCTGGTTTTCAATTCGACTTCGCCCACATGGGTAAATTTCTGCTGGACCATGCCCAGCACGGTGCTGGTGAAAATGTACAAATTCAGCCCGGAGGCCATGTTGTAACAGATGAACGTGAAGAACACCGGCATGATGTTCATGATGATCTTCTGCTGCGGATTCTGCATTGCGCCGCCGACCGGCATCATTTTCTGGTTGAGCAGCATCGAGGCGCCCATCAGGAACGGCAGCAGGTTGAAATGCTCGAAGATGCCTATCAGCGGCACATTGTGCAGCGCCGCGATATGGAACATGCGATCCGGCTGCGAGAGATCCGTAATCCATCCAAAAAAAGGCGCCCCCCGCAGTTCATAGGCGCACCACAGCATCCGGTACAGCGCGATGAACACCGGCATCTGCAGGAACATCGGCAGGCAGCCCCCCACCGGATTCACGCCGCGCTCCCGGTAGAGTTCCATCATCTTTTTGTTGAGTTCCTGCGGATCGTCGCCGTATTTCGACTTGAGTTCCTCCATTTCCGGACCGAGCATCTGCATCTTTTTCATGCTTTTCATGCTCTTGAGCGTCAGGGGGTACATGGCCAAGCGGACGAGAATGGTCAGCACGATAATCGCCACCCCGTAATTGGGAATGACCGCATAGGACCAGTTCATGATTTTCAGGAGCAGTTTGGCGAACTTGTCCATGAAATCCCAAGTCGGACTGAAGAACCGCAACACGCCGGGAAGCGTGTCCCAGCCCTGCGCCAACATCCGCTGTTCGCTCGGTCCAAGGTACGCAAGCACGGCATGGGATTGGACGCCGTTCGGCGGGGTTTCGAAACGCGGAACGGAGTAGCCAACGCGGAATCGTTTCGGGTCGCCGGTCGCCTCAGCGATTGCCCCCTCGAATTCCGGCTTGAACGCCACGATGAAATAGGCGCTTTTAATGGCAATCCATTCGGAATCATGCACCACTTTACGGAAGGGGCCCGAACCGTCCGGCGTCATGTTTGCCGTGGGAAGTTCCGACACGCGTCCGTCCAGCCGCCATACAAACGCCTGTTTCACCCCCATTTCCTCGTCGCCGGAACTGACGTTGGGGCCCCAATTCAGGAAATAGGCGGGCGTCTGGTCCATGCCGATTACCTGTGGAGCCGGTTCGAGGTTTTGATACTCGATCTGCGCGCGCAGCAAATGTTTCGCGCCCTCGAACGAAAAGCGCTTGCGGATGACCGCCTTGCCGGGGATCGTCAGGATGAAAGCAACGGCTTTGCCCGACGGGTCCGGCTCGGCCTCGAAGCGCCGCCGATCCAATTCCTCGCCAAGGCCCGGATCGGAAAAACGCAGGCCGAACGGATAGACCGCCTCGGTATCCGGCGTGTCGGGATCCTCCGGCACCAACTGCACCGAGTCGCGCCCGCCCTTGCCAAGGATGATTTTCGCTTTCTTGAGGCGCGCGCCGATGCGCGTGAACGTCAGTTCCAAGTATTCGTCGGCCAGATGGATTTCTTCCGCGGCGGGATCGGCAATTTCGGGAATTTCGGGGAGGCCCGGCCACAGATCCTTGGCCGGTTCAGCGGTTTTTTTTTCTTTTGCGGGGCTTTCGGCAGGTTCTTGCCGCTGGGTTTGCGCGGATTGTGGGGTCGCCGTGGGTTTGCGTTCTTGGGGCGGCGGCACAAACCACTTGAACCACGCCACGAACAAAAGCGTCATCAGGACGACCGCAATCAGTTGATTGCGCATCATCTCTTTATCGCGATTCTCATCCAATCTCCGAAACTCCCGGGAAACCGGATGAACCTGTCGTGCTACCCGAGACGGCGCCGCTCCGGTACCGGATCGAAACCTCCGCTGCAGAACGGCTGGCACCGTAAAAGGCGCCACAGGGCCAAACCCATGCCAACGATGACGCCGCGCATGCGTATCGCGTCTATGGCGTACTGCGAACAGGTCGGGGTGAAGCGGCAGTTGTTGCCGAGATACGGAGACACGCACTGCTGGTACAGGCGAATCATGGCGACGAGGAGTTTACCCACGCAGCACGTCTCCTTTTCGCAGAAGCCGGCAAAGCGCCTCGGCGCATTCGCCGTATCGCATGCGGGCCGCGGCCTGCCGTGCCACCACCACCAAGTGGATGTCATCGGCGAGGTTCGGACGATGCAGGCGATATGCTTCCCGGATGTAGCGTTTCAGGCGGTTGCGCACCACCGCGCCGCCGACCCGCCGCGAAACGACACATCCCAGCTTCCGTCCCTGACCTGTCTGCCGGACCACGTAGCAAACGAACGCGCCACATACCAGTTTCTCCCCTTGTTGGAATGCGCGCTCGAATTCGGCGCTTTGGAGAATGCGTTCGCTTCGTGGAAACGTGTAGTCGCCCGGCACAACAGGCTCATCTTGTCCTATGTTGGCCTGCCCACTGGCTTGCGCCAGGCAGGCGTGCTTATGCCGACAAGCGCTTGCGGCCCTTTTGCCGCCGGCGCCGGATTACATTGCGCCCGCCGACCGTCGCCATGCGCGACAAGAAACCGTGGTCGCGTTTGCGCTTGAGGTTGGACGGTTGAAAAGTCCTTTTCACAACTCTCTCCTTGAACTAACAGCCCGTGTGCCCGTGTGCGCCGGTTTCGCCGCGCAGGAAGCCGGACTGCATTCGTTTTCTCGTCGTGGAATCACAAGAGACTCTGCAAACAGGAAAAGTGTAGCATTTCCCGGAATGGGGTTTCAACATTGCTGTCCAAAAGAATTGTAAAAAACCACAAAACCGCAAGGAGCCACGTTTTACCTTTTTATTCCGTTCATCGGTTCGATATCTGCGACTATCTGCGTCATCTGCGGAAAATCACATGATCCACAGATGACGCAGATATACGCAGATGGAAAACAGGGCTCGGATATCCGGGCCAAGCGATTCCGAACTCAAATCCGCATGTCAGAGCGGCCCAAAATACGATTGA
>DAOTMJ010000072.1 GCA_035450225.1 Candidatus Hydrogenedentota bacterium | reverse complement strand
AAAAGGTGTCCCAAGAACGCTTTCCCGGAAAAAACGTTGTCTATTTACTCCAAAACGGCTTTCTGCATGCCTCAATTTGGATAGAAATGATGTCATTTGATCACATCCAAGCACGATGGAGCATCCCGTATGTCTGATAAGGCGAATACGCAATGAAAACAGGATGAACATAATTTTCCACGCCATGTTATCGCAGGGCATCTTGACTCAGGCGACCATTCGCCGACACAATAGCGCCAGGGAAACAAGAGATGAAAAGCCCAATTGAAGTAATGGATGAAGCCGTGGCGCGAATCGTCGAAGAGGCGCATCCGCGGTTGGTCGTCGTGTTCGGTTCTGCCGTGCGCGGCGATATCCACGACGAGAGCGACTTGGATCTATTGGTGGTGATGCCGGATGGGACGGATCGCCTTGAGACGGTGTACAGGTTGAATCAGCGTCTTTGGGATTTGGGATGCCCTAAAGATATTATCGTCGTACTGGAGAGCGATGTCGCTGCACTTCGCGACAACCCCTCGATGGTAGTTCATACAGCAATCCATGAAGAAAAGGTTATGTACCGTGCCGCGTGAACGGGCGCCGGGCGCCGCAAAGAAATGGGTGGATCGCGCCAAGGGCAAATTGCTCGTGGCGCGGCAACCGCTTCCTGAGGGTGAATAATGGGAAGATCTCTGTTTCATGGCCCACCAGGCCGCCGAACTTGGTATAAGAGCAATATATCCGCTCAACGACCGGCCCTTTGCCTACGTGCACGAACTTGCTTTCCTGCTTCACGGATTGGAGAGCAAGGGAGCGAATGTGCCGCCCGACGTTCGCGACGCCGTGCGTCCGACAATCTATGCAACTCAGTTGCGCTAACCGGGAACGAGCGGATTGGTAACCGCAGAGGATCACGCGAATGCATTGCGTGCGGCCGAGGCGATCATTGCATGGGCGGAAGGCATTATCGGAGGCTGACTTGTGGTAGGTTCTGCTTCGCTCCGCCTACCCTATACGTTGACTTGGAGGAGTAAGGAAATGACCGAAAGGAAGTATATCGGGCCGCTGCACGAAATGGCGTGCACGACGATCACGGACTTGTGGAACGACTCGTGCTCGATCGAGGAATTGACGTTTTCGGTGGCGCACGGGGCGGTCGGCGCCACGACGAACCCGAGCATCGTCGTCTACGTCCTGAACAAGGAAATGCACCTCTGGAAAGATCGCATCCGCCAAATCGCCGAAGAGAATCCCGCGTTCACGGACGACGAAGTCGCCATACAATTGAACAAGGAAATGGCGGTCAAGGGGTCTGAAATTCTCCGTCCGGTATACGATCGCGAGAAAGGCAGAAAGGGCCGCATCTCGATTCAGACGATGGCGAAATATTACCGCGACACAAAGCGCCTGATCGCGCAGGCGAAGGAGTTCGCGGCCCTTGCGCCGAACATGCAGGTCAAACTTCCCGTGACGAAGGCAGGCATCCCGGCCATCGAGGAAGCAACCTACGAAGGCATCAGCATCAACGCGACCGTCAGTTTCACGGTGCCGCAGTGCATCGCCGTGGCCGAGGCGGTCGAACGTGGGCTGCGACGGCGTGAAGCCGAGGGCAAGGACATCTCGACGATGAGTCCGGTGTGCACCGTCATGTGCGGCAGGCTCGACGACTGGCTCAAGATTGTCGCCGAGAAGGAGGACATCATCGTAGACCCGGCTTGCTTGGAATGGGCCGGCGTGGCTGCGATGAAGCGGGCCTATGAAATATATCAAGAGCGCGGCTACCGGCTGCGTCTGTTGTCGGCGGCGTATCGAAACCACATGCACTGGTCGGAGTTCATCGGCGGCGACGTGGTTGTCAGCATCCCGTTCAAATGGCAGGAGCGCTACAACGGTTCCGATGTGCCGTGTGTGGACCGCATCCACAATCCCGTACCGAAGGCGTACATGGACGAACTGACGAACAAGTTCGTTGATTTCCGCCGCGCCTACGAGGAAGACGGCATGACGCCGGAGGAATTCGACACGTACGGGGCGACCGTTCGCACCCTGCGCGGATTCATCGAGGCCTACGAGCAACTGGTCGGCATCGTGCGCAACATCATGTTGCCGAATCCCGACAAGTGACACGGTAAGGAGGCAAGGATTCATGGCCACTCAGCGGTTGACGATGGCACAGGCGCTCATCAAGTTCCTGAAGAACCAGTACATCGAGCGCGACGGCGTCGAGCAGCGGTTCTTCGCGGGATGTTTCGGCATCTTCGGACACGGGATCATTGGCGGGATCGGGCAGGCGCTTCAACAAAATCCGGATTTCCGATACCGCCAGACACGCAACGAACAAGCCATGGTTCACACGGCCATCGCGTACGCGAAAGTGAAGAACCGGCTTGGGGCGTTCGTCTGTACGTCTTCCATCGGTCCCGGCGCGACAAATATGGTGACGGGCGCGGCAACGGCCACCATCAACCGGTTGCCGGTGCTGTTGTTGCCGGGAGACATCTTCGCGCGGCGCAACGTGGCGCCGGTGTTGCAGCAACTCGAATCGGAACACGGCCAGGACCTTTCGGTCAACGACTGCTTCAAGCCGGTCAGCCGATACTGGGACCGCATCAACCGCCCGGATCAACTCATTTGCGCGCTGCCGGAAGCCATGCGCGTCCTAACGAGTCCGGCGGACACGGGCGCGGTCGTGCTCGCGCTGCCGCAGGACGTTCAGGCGGAGGCATACGATTATCCGGAGGAGCTCTTCGAGAAACGTGTATGGCATGTGCCACGCAACCGGCCGGATCGCGAGGCCGTCGAACGGGCCGCGCAATGGATACGCGCGAGCAAGCGCCCGATGATCGTGGCGGGCGGCGGTGTATTGTACAGCGAGGCGACGGAAGTCCTGTGCCATTTTGTGGGGCAAACAGGCATTCCCGTGGGCGAGACGATGGCCGGCAAAAACAGCCTGCGTTACGATTATCCGCTCAATTTGGGCGCTGTCGGCGTCACGGGCACGCTGGCGGCAAATCGTATCGCGCGCGACGCGGATCTCGTCATTGGGATCGGCACGCGCTACAGCGATTTCACCACGTGCAGCAAGACGGCCTTCCAGAATCCGGAGGTGCGGTTTATCAATATCAATGTTGCGGAATTTGATGCGTTCAAGCATAGCGCCGTTCCGCTGCTGGGCGACGCGCGCGAAACGATCGGCGAGTTGCTGAGCCGGCTCGAAGGATACGAAGTGGCCGCGGACTACCGCGCGTATGCAACCGCCCTGCACGACGAATGGGAAACAGAAGTCGATCGGATTTACGGGATACGCAACAGGCCGTTGATGAGCCAGGGGGAGGTGATCGGCGCGGTCAACACGCACGGAACGAAAGACGGCATCATGGTGTGCGCGGCGGGAAGTCTGCCGGGCGACTTGCACAAACTGTGGCGCTCGCATCATGCGCGGCATTTCCACATGGAATACGGGTATAGCTGCATGGGCTACGAAATCGCGGGCGGCTTGGGCGCGAAACTCGCCGACCCGGATCGAAACGTGTACGTGATGGTGGGCGACGGAAGTTACTTAATGCTGTCGAACGAAATCATCACGTCAATCCAGGAAAGCCAAAAACTGATTATCGTCCTGCTCGACAGCATCGGCTACAACAGCATTGGCGGACTTAGCCGCAGCCTCGGCCAGAAAGGCTTCGGCACCCGGTACGCCTACCCGAAAAACGGCGTGCTACCGGACGACGAGGCGGGGGGCGATGTGACGCCGCTGCCGGTCGATCTGGCGGCGAACGCGCGAAGCCTTGGCGCAATCGTCTTTGAAGTGAAGACGCACGAAGAACTCGTCGAAGCGCTGAGGAAGGCCGAAACAACCGGCCGCACAACCGTGATTGCGATGCAGGTGGACCGTTACGTGGGCGTTCCGGGCTATGATAGTTGGTGGGACGTGCATGTCGCGGAAGTGAGCGAAATGGACAGCGTGCGCGATGCGCGCAAGCAGTGGGAAGTTATGCGCGCTAAAGAGCGCTACTTCCTGTAGTGAAAGTGAACACGGGAGGGACGGCGTCCCCACCGTCCGAATCGTGCGTAGTCGCCCGGTCGCACGAGAACGCGTGCCCTCCCCCGAAAGGACTGTGATGAAGGAGCGTTTGTCGAATTACGTTGGCGGCGCATGGCGCGCATCGAAATCGTTGCAAGTGGAAACCGTATTCAATCCCGCGGCAGGCAAGCCCATTGCTTGCGTGCCGTTGTCAACGGCCGAAGAAACGGCGGAAGCGGTCGCGGCCGCGCAAGAGGCGGCACGCGCATGGCGCATGACGCCGGCCTTGGATCGCGTCGAGTACCTGTTCCGCTTCAAGCGTCTCTTCGAGAACCATGTTGACGAACTGTGCCGCTTGTGTACGGACGAGTGCGGCAAGACGTACGCCGAAAGCAATGGCGAACTGTTGCGCGCCATCGAGAACATCGAGGTCGCCTGCGGAATCCCGACGCTGATGCAGGGCTACAACAACGAGGATATCGCCCGCGGCATTGACGAGCACATGTTCCGCGAACCCTTGGGCGTCGTTGCCGCCATCACGCCGTTCAATTTTCCCGGCATGATCCCGTTCTGGTTTCTGCCGTACGCCATTGCGACGGGAAACTGTTTCATCCTCAAGCCGAGCGAAAAAACGCCGATGACCGCCACGCGCCTCGTCGAACTGCTGGACATGATCGAACTGCCAAAAGGCGTCGTGCAGTTGGTGCATGGCGGCAAGGATGTCGTTGATGCGCTGCTGGACCATCCCGGCGTTTCGGCGATCAGTTTCGTTGGCGCCACGGCGACGGCCCGGTACATCTACCAGCGCGCGGCCGCGAACGGCAAGCGCGCCCAATGCCAAGGCGGCGCCAAGAATCCCGTCGTGATCATGCCCGACGCCGACATGGACTCCGCCGCGAAAATCGTGGCCGACGCCGCGTTCGGTTGCGCCGGGCAGCGTTGTCTGGCCTTGTCTCAGGCCATCCTCGTCGGCGAGGCGCGGACCGAGTTCCGCAAGCGCATCGTCGAAATTGCCGAAACACGCAAAGTGGGCTATGGTCTTACGGACGGCATCGAAATGGGCCCCGTCATCCGTCCCGAGAGTAAGGCGCGCATCGAATCCCTGATCGCCCAGGCCGCGCAGGACGGCGCAACCGTGGTCGTGGACGGGCGCGGCAAGAAAGCCGCGGGGTATGAAGACGGTTTCTTCGTTTTCCCGACGATTCTCGAAGGTCTTCCCGACCACAGCGACGTGACGCGGACGGAGATCTTCGGCCCGGTGTTGACGTTGGCGGATGCGCCCGATTTGGACACGGCCATCGCAATGGTCAACGCGCGCGCCTACGGCAACATGGCGTGTATCTTTACAGGCGGCGGCGCAACGGCCCGGCGCTTCCGTCAGGAAGTGTCCGCCGGCAATGTCGGCATCAACATCGGCGTGGCCGCCCCGATGGCCTTTTTCCCGTTCAGCGGATGGAACGCCAGTTTCTTCGGCGATCTCCACGGCCAAGGGCGCCACGGCGTCGAGTTCTACACCCAAACCAAAGTCGTCGTCGAACGCTGGCCCAAGGAATGGCACCGAAAATTCTGATCGGCCCGGCCGGTTAGCCGCATGGAAAACGTCACTGTTTGCGAACTTGCGGAGGCATGAATGAGAAAACTGATAATTGGCATCGCCGTTATTGTGCTGGTTGCCCCGTTACTTGTCGTGCGTATTGCCAGTACGCCGCCCGGTTCGATCTCCCCGCCGATTCAAGAAGTATCCCTTCCTGCCTCGCCTGTTGGACAGTCTGTCCCTCGTCCCGCACAATAGAAATTCTCCTCATACGCGTTCAGAACTATTGAATACAGGCAAGAACTTGGTACACTCAAAACCTTGAAGCTTTCTGCAGGGAGAACTACATAAACATCACCGGACGTTTGGCATTCCGCCCGGCAACGCGCGCACGGCAGCGTCCGCGGACAGGAACATGTGGAGTGTTTGGGCGACCAGTACATGTCCGGGCGGCGCCATGTGCGTGTCCAGCACGAAAAAAAGTTCGGGCTTGTCGCCGTTTTCCCTAAACGCGGGAGCCAAATCAAAAACGCCAATTCCCGCTTTTTCACTCGAAGACCGGATGATCCGCTCGGTTTCCTCGTTGCCGTAGAGCAAAGGGGACATGTCGAAGCCCAAACGTCCCCAATTCGCAATCGCGGCACGGTTGACAAAAGGCCCTTCGGGCATGATCACGGTAAAGACTCGGCCCGCATAGCGATCAGCAATGCGCCGAATACGCAGCAACATGGCCGCGAGGGTTTGGGTTCGATGCTGGGTGCTGTGGGGATCGCGTTGGGTCAGTTCAACATACCAACCGGGCCATTTCAACGCACCGGCGATCATGCCGGCATTGAACGAACCTTTGAAATAATGTTGCTTGACCACATCGTCCAGCCGGTCGAATCGTCTTCGTTGATCATCTGTCATCTGACGGAATTCACTTTCGGCAAATTGGATGGAATACATCCGCTTGGTTTCGCGTGTCATCCGGTTCACCGTAGTTGGGATCGGACGCGGCGTCCGAAATTTCCAGTTTTTGGCCAGCACGCCCAGGTTGGGAAGACGGCTCATGTCCACCGGGGTCTCCACTATGTCGCTGCCCTGCAAAATGCACACGAGCGTCAGATCGGGACGGAGGGCCGGTATGAGATATTCGGCGCGCATCGCATATTCGACCGGGCCGTTTCCCAGCATACCGCCATTGATGACTTCGACCCGGCGCCCCGCATCGCGAAACAGGCGTTCCAGCCGTTCACACCATGTGTCTTCCTGATTGACGCCCCATCCATAGACATACGAATCCCCAATGGCAAGAATACGGAACACGT
The DNA here is from genome assembly GCA_035450225.1 of Candidatus Hydrogenedentota bacterium. NCBI lineage: Bacteria > Pseudomonadati > Candidatus Hydrogenedentota > Candidatus Hydrogenedentota bacterium. The sequence continues at coordinate 6,226 of DAOTMJ010000072.1, read as the reverse complement.
CCGCCTGTTTCGGCGGGATCTCGTTTCCACGCAGACCCAGCGAATTGGTGCGGTGCACCCACTCGAAATCATACGATTGAAATGTTTCCTCATACAGGGGCAGGTTGTTCAACGCCACCGGCGGCCACGGCGACACGGGCAACAGCCAGCCCACGAATCGATCAACGGCGGGCGCGCACCCGTACACGATGCCCGCCATCGCGATCAGGTAGATCGCCATACCCAAAATGCGAAGGCCCCGGCCTCGAAGCCGGCCTTTTTGATTGCTCCCGACAGGGAGTCTCTTCAAGGACATCAAGGACCACATCGCGGCGGCATTCACTCATTCCCTCGCAACCACGGGGTTGGAATCAACACGTTGTCCCAGTCTATCCGTCCGCAAAGGTCCTTTCAATTTTCAGCCGCCGACTCTCCTTGCCGTTCCTGCCCGTGTTCCTGGCGCGATACCCACACCGCTGCCGTGCGCACGAATCAAGAACTGTTGGTAGACGTGTTTGCTTCCCGCAAATCGAACCGGTATTTTCTCCCTCGTCCCCGCAACAAAGGGAAAGGACAACGCCATGACGCCACGGGAACACTTCCTGAATGTAATGCACTATGGATCGTTCGACCGGATGCCGGTGTGGCACTGGACAGGCTGGGGCGAAACCATGGAGCGATGGTACTCCGAGGGATTACCCAGGGATCCGGGCGAACAGTACAACTATTTCAACGCCGAGCCGATGATGGCCGGCGTGCCGGTGAATCTGGGACTCTTTCCTCCGTTCGAGGCGGAAACCATCGAGGAAGGCGACACCTATCGCCTGATCCGGCAGGAAGACGGCGTAATCGCAAAACACTCCAAACTGGGTTCAATGATACCGCAGCATGTGGATTCGATACTCAAGGATCGCGGCATGTGGCCGGAATACCAAAAGCGACTCCAACCCGATGAACGACGATTTCCCGCGGATCTCGACCAGCGGCTTGACGAGATCCGGGCTTCGGGCCGGCCGGTGGCCGTTTCAACCGGAAGCATGGTGGGTTGGTTGCGGAATTGGATGGGTGTCGAACATTTCTGCATGGCCTGTTGCGAAGATCCCGATTTTATCGCGGAAGCCGCCGACACGGTAGCCGAATTGGTCTGCTGGTTCATTCGGCGAATTGGACCCAAGATTCCCATAGACATGGGATGGGGATGGGAAGACATCTGTTTTCGAACCGGCCCGCTGATTCAACCGTGGACGTTCAAACAGGCCGCCGTGCCCGGTTACCGTAAAATTTCGGACACCCTTCATTCCTTCGGATGCGATTTGCACCTCATTGATTGCGATGGTTACATCGAGGATCTCATCCCTTTATGGCTTGAAGGCGGCGTAAACGTCATGTTCCCCGTCGAAATCGGCCCCTGGCATGCGGACCCCATGGCGTTCCGTCGCAAATATGGAAAGAATCTGCGCATCATCGGCGGCATAGACAAACTCGTCCTCGAAAAGGGACGAGACGCCATCACCGCGGAAATCGAACGCCGGAAGCCCCTCATGGCGGAAGGAGGCTTTATACCCCTGCCCGACCATTTGATTACCCCGGGCGTACCCCTGGCGGATTATTGTTTCTATCTCGACTGTATTCGCGCACTGCGTTTCCCGCACTGAATACGACCCACTGCCCTGAAACTGTTCATCATTCTTGGCAAGCAAAAAGATTCATGGCGCCCCCAAGGTTTCGTCGATCGGTTTTTTGTAACTGCAGGGTAAAAACAAGACTTGGCGGCCGCGGGCGCCCCGTGCTACTGTAAAGTCGAAGCGGCGGAAACGCCTCCGGCGCGATGGGAGGAAGGATCATGCATGTCATCAACAGCCTGAAAATGGTCGGCGCAGGATTGCTTCTCGTCTCGGCTTCGGGCGCCCAGCCGGCGCATCCGCGCATCGCGACCGTGCCCGCCGGCACGGATGAAGCGACCGCCGTCGCGCTGGCGGCGCGGGTGGCGCCGTCGCCGCGCCAACTGGCCTGGCAGGAACTCGAATTCGCCGCATTTGCGCATTTCGGCATGAACACGTTTACCGATCGCGAATGGGGCGAAGGCACGGAGGACCCGGCGCTGTTCAATCCCACGGAGTTCGACGCCCGGCAATGGGTTCAAGCCTGCAAGGACGCCGGCATGACGTTGCTGATTCTGACCGCCAAGCATCACGACGGCTTCTGTCTCTGGCCAAGCGCCCACACCGAACACTCCGTAAAAAACAGTCCATGGCGGGGCGGCAAGGGCGACGTGGTGCGCGAAGTGGCGGATGCCTGCCGCGAGGGCGGCATCAAATTCGGCGTCTATCTTTCCCCGTGGGATCGTCACGAAAAGACCTATGGCGATTCGCCCGCGTACAATGCGTATTACATGAATCAGCTGCGGGAACTGCTGACGAACTACGGTCCGATCGCCGACGTCTGGATGGACGGCGCATGCGGCGAGGGTCCGAACGGCAAAAAACAGGAATACGACTGGAAAGGGTATTTTTCGGTGGTCCGCGAATTGCAACCGGCCGCCACCCTTTCAATCTGCGGTCCCGACGTGCGTTGGTGCGGAAACGAGGCCGGCGAGTGCCGCGAAAGCGAATGGAGCGTGCTGCCTACCTTCATCGGAACGCCGCCGCCCAATCCCGCCGAGATTGACCTGATCCCCATTCCGTGCAATGCCATGGAAAAGGATCTCGGCAGCCGGTCGGTTCTGCGCGACGCGGCGGCCAGGGGGGCGTGCTTCGTGTGGTATCCGTCCCAGGTGGACACCTCGATTCGGCCCGGCTGGTTCTACCATGCGAAAGAAGACGAGAAGGTCAAGTCGCTTTCCCACCTTCTCGACATCTACTACGGTTCCGTTGGCGGCAATTCGCAACTGCTGCTCAACATCCCACCGGACCGCCGCGGGCGTATCCACGAAAACGACGTGGCGCGCCTGCGCGAACTGGGACAGGTCCTGCGCGCCACATTCGCGAAAAATTTGGCGATGGATTCGCGAACGACCTCGTCTTCGGCGGATGTGGAACACCCTGCCGCAAACACGCTGGACGGCGACAAGGCGACCTGCTGGATGCCGGCGGAAGAGACCGGGGAACATGTCCTCGAATTTGAACTTCCCGCGATGCGGACGTTCAATCGCGCGATGTTGCAGGAGCACACGCCGACCGGCCAGCGCATCGAGGAATTCTTTCTGGAGGCATGGAACGGCCAAGCATGGAAAACCATCACGCGCGCGACAACCGTCGGCTATAAACGCCTGTTGCGATTCGATGCCGCATCGGCCGAAAGGGTACGCCTGCGGATCACGCAATCGCGCCTCTCCCCCACGATCTCCGAATTCGGCCTCTATTACGAGCCGCCGGTCTTGGCCGCGCCGACGATTCGACGCGAGGACAACGGCCGCATCGCGATGTCCGCCCAACCCGGCTGTGAAATCCGATACTGGCTGGACGAGGGCAAACGGTCCGATTCTTCGTCGCGAAAATACGAGAAGCCTTTCGTCGCTCCCGCGGGCGGAATCATCAAGGCCCTTGCCATTCCGCCCGATGGCGATCCGTGCCTGAACCTGGGCGGCAACATCGTCGGGTCGTTCGAGATCGGACCACCCCCCGCCAAGACTGGCGATCGCGCACCCAAGAAAACGGGATGGAAAAACTTCGATCCGAAATGGTCCGAAGCGGCCGTCAAGCGAACCAACGACGATTTCCCGCTGTCCGATCAGGAAAACACGGCGGGTTGGCGCAAATATGAACCGTTCTGGGACGAATTCGATGGCAGGGAACTCGACACGGCGAAATGGTGGCCGCACAATCCGACATGGAAAGGCCGACAGCCAGGCTATTTCGCCCCGGAAAACGTGAGCGTTCGCGACGGCCAATTGCATCTCGTCGCCCAGATGCAGGAACCGCCGGAGGCGCTCAAGGCCGAGGGGTATCACACATTTACGACAGCCGCCGTTCAGAGCAGGGATCGCGTCCGGTACGGATACTTCGAGGTCAAAGCGCGCGCCATGGCCAGTGGCGCGTCGAGCGCGTTCTGGTTCTACGACGCGCAGCCGGATTGGTGGACCGAGATAGACGTGTTTGAAATCGGCGGACGCGCGCGCGGATTTGAAAGAAAATACCACATGACCGTCCATGTCATGAAGACGCCGGTCACGAAAGAACATTTCCAGGTGGGCGATTTCTGGTCCGCCCCGTTCGATCTCGCGGACGGCTACCATGTCTACGGCCTGGAATGGGACGAACGCGAATTGAAGTTCTACGTGGACGGCCTGCTCGTGCGCAGTGGTCCCAACACCGATTGGCACCAGCCGCTGACGCTCAATTTCGACAGCGAAACCATGCCCGAATGGTTCGGCCTGCCCGATCCGACAGACCTGCCCTCCACCTTCAGCATCGAATACGTCCGCGCATGGAAAAAATCCCCACGCCCATAGCCCGATGTAACGTCGTCAAGAGTGAGCCGGATAGGTTTACGAACTCCGGTTTTACAGCATTTTCCCCGCGACATTCGCAACGGGCAGCGCCACGGCGAGGAAAAGTCCGCGCGCCTCTTCGGATGTGTTGACGGCATCGAGCATCCGGGGCGCGGCGGCGTAATAGGCCTCGACAAGCGGGGCTGTCGCCGCGTAACGCAGCATGACCTTGTCGCGGAAGGCCCTCAGGCTGTTCAGCAGATCCGGGTAGTCCTCCAGAAGCGCCTTGGCCGGGCACAGGCCGCCCCCGCAGGAATCGCACGCGTTGCTGCCTTCGGCGGTTGACGGCGTCGCGGAGTCTATGTACTGCTTGATATCCTCGTAGAAATGGCGAAACGATGAAAAATAGTCAATGTTGTTGGATCGATCCGTTCCGCATGTGTGGGTGGTCCCATTGCTCAAGGTACCCAGCAGGCGCATGTTGTCATTGAAGAGCAGACAGGACCCCGACGATCCGCCTTCCGTGACGCCCTCGTCCCATACCACCTTGTTTTGGTGCTGATATCCGAAAGAGTCGCCGCCGTTATCCACAAGTTGGATGCGTCCGTAGGACGCGCGGTTGTAGGTGCCCCGCGGATAATGAATGCATCGCACATATTCGTTGACGACGGGCGTCCGCGTGTCCCAGCCGGCGTAGACCCGTCCGTATGAACCGCCCGGCACGCTGTCCAGCTGAATCAGGGTCGCGTCGAGACACGAGTTGCTGGCCAGGAGTTTCGTGCCGATGCTCCGGGGATGGCTGGAATAGGCGCCGGCGTCCAGCGCGCCGCAGGAGGATTCACGGAAATCCCAATAGGCTTCCGTGTTGCGCGCATCCGACCGGCTGCAAATGCAGTGGTTCGCGGTAATCAGGAAAGGTTCGTTCGCGGTGGTTTTGGGATTGTTGATGAGTGTTCCCGAACAGAATCCCGTACCCCCTATCGCCAGAATAGCCGTGCCGCTGGCCGCCGTGCGCACGGCGGAATTGGAGCAGGCCACCGAGATGTTGCAGGACAGCGCGACGGCCTTGAGCGACAGGAACAGGTGCGAATAGGCCGCCACGCGCAGGCGGGGCAGGTCATCATCGGGCGAACGCACCATCAACACGGATTCGTCGTGAAAGACCGTCGCCAGCCAATACGCGTCGCCGGCGTAGTCCGCGGCTTTATACGGACCGTATGCGCGCGGGATGGAAGGGTCCACAATCCAGACTTCGGAATCGGGATCGAGCGAGGACAAATCCACCTGCAGGCGCACGCCTTCGGCGTCAATGGACTGAACGCTTCCCAGGAAAACCCAGCCGCCGTCCGCGTCACGGATGGGCGTTCCGAAGAAAGTGTCCGCATCCAGATCGAGGGGGACTTCCTCACCGCCCTTCAGCGGACGTCCCTTTTCGGGCGGATACATCGCCTTGAGCGCTTCGGTCTGCCCAGCAAACAGGTCGAACACGTGAAACCGGTCCATTTGGGCCAGATAGCCGGTCAGTAGGGCGGGATTGATCGAGTCCGACGGCGCTTCACTCGCCGCCTTGGCCATCGGCGGATCATAGGCCGCGTCCGCAAACGGCTCCATGGCCTGCGCCGCTCCGTCATACAGAAGCGCCCCCAGCATGCATGACAACGCGAAAAGCCTCGACATCTGATCCGACCTCCATTTGGTTGTGTTCGTTCGGCCTCAGCCCCATGATAATCCTGTTTTCCTTGACATTCAACATGGCCGTCACTTACCGTAATCCCCGGCTAAGGAAGCGATTGGGGCGGGTCATGTCAAATTGAGTCG
>DAOTMJ010000071.1 GCA_035450225.1 Candidatus Hydrogenedentota bacterium | reverse complement strand
TGAACCGTCCCTGACGGTCCTGCGGAACCCGAAGTTCGACCGTCCCCACGCGTGTCACTAAGCCCCGCGTGTAATAACCGCTCCGGTAACATGTACAACGATGTCTTCCCACGCTACGCATTGGTATCGAAAGTTCGAGGTGCTCCAAGTCGCGCTATTCCATGCGCTTGGGCACCTGCCCGAACCGGAGATGACCCATGAATTTTAACGAAGAGGCTTTTTCAATAAGTACAAGTTTTAGGAAGCACAGCTGAAAAAACCGACTACGCAACCAGTTCCTGTGCGCGTACCTACCGTTGAAGTTCGACAGAAAGAAATATTATAACATGGTATAACATGCTGTGGGTTTCTGGTTGTGCGGCCTACGGGTAAAGTCAGGAGGCTTCAAATTGGCAGAGACGGCTGGACAATCGACTTACGAACGCCTGCTGGAGAGAATTGTGAATGGCACATATGCGCCCGCGATGCGTCTGGTGAACCGGTCCGTCGCGGAGGATCTTGGCGTAAGCGTGATTCCGGTGCGCGAGGCGCTGGGGCGGCTCGTAAGTGAAGGCCTAGTGGAACATATCCCGGGGGCGGGGTCGTTCGTTCGCGCCCTGGATAAGCGGGAACTGGCGAAGTTGTATGCGCTTCGCGAGCACCTGGAGATATTTGCCGTAAGTGAAGCTGCCAAGAATGCTGTGGAATACCAGATTCAACATTTGCAGCGCTGCTGCGAAAATTCGGCGAAGGCACTACAACGCGCGGAGGCAGCCGGAGGCCCGGAGGCGCGGAAGCAGGCGGCGGAGGCATGGATTGATTCGGATGCCGCGTTTCATTCGGCCATCATTGAAGCCGCGGACAACGTGTGGCTGGGCCTTGCCGTAGAGAGGCTGCGGATTCTCGCTCATGTTGCGCGGACCAAGCCCCGGGAATTGGATATAGATGCCTTTCAGGTGGCCCTGGACGAACATGTAGCGATTGTCAAGGCAATTGAAAGCCATAACGGCGCTAAGGGGGAGTCCCTGATGCGCAAGCATATTCAGCGCGCAATGCATGCCGTGCTGGCGGGAGCTTATGAAAATGGGTAATGCGAATATCACAGCATGTTTCTTGAATTCAGGCAGGCCGGAAAGGACTTCATCATGAAGAAACTGACAGGGCTTATTGCGGCGACGTTCGCCCCAATGGATCAGGACGGTCAATTAGATCTCGACCCCATTCCGTCACTGGTGGAAAGGCTTCTGCGGCAAGGCATCAAAGGGTTGTACGTCTGCGGCAGCACGGGAGAAGGGCCGTCACTCACGACGGACGAACGGGAGCGGGTGGCGCGGTCGTATGTTGAGGCGGCAGGAGGACGCATTCCTGTTGTCGTGCAGGTTGGCCACAATTCCGTTGAGGACGCCCGGCGTCTGGCGAAACACGCGGCCTCCATCGGGGCCGATGCGATCAGTGCCGTTTCTCCCTCGTACTTCCTGCCGGAAAACGCAACCGTCCTGATTGAAACGCTGGGCGTCATTACGGATGCGGCGCCCGACTTGCCTTTCTACTACTACCACATCCCGCGGCTAAGCGGTCTTTCGCTGGATCTGATCGCCTTCTTGAAGGCGGCGCCGGCACGGATTCCGTCGCTGGCGGGCATCAAGTTCAGTTGCCGCGACATCGAGATGATGCAGCGATGCCTCGCATTTGAGAATGGCCGGTACAACATCCTGTTTGGCGTGGATGAGATGCTGTTAAGCGGTCTGGCCGCGGGATGTGACGGGGCCGTGGGCAGCACGTACAATTTCCTTGCCCCGTTGTATTACCAAGTGATGCGGAACTTGGAGAAGGGCGATCTGCCTGCCGCCCAAGCATGCCAGATCAAAGCCGTGGAATTCATTGAAGTAATCCTCCGCTATCACGGCCTCTCCGGGATAAAGGCCGCGATGACGCTTGCCGGCGTCCCTTGCGGTCCGACGCGGCTTCCATCAACACCACTGACGCCATCGGAACTTGCGCGCCTTAAGGAGGAACTCGACAGTCTCGACTTCTTCACGTACGCAAACCAAGGAGTCTCCTGACATGCGCCTGATGAAAGTGCTGTTGCTTGCCACCGTCCTTGTGCCGGGCCTCGCCGTGGCGGCGCAACTGCAGTGGAATGAACTTCCTCCGTTGCCCAACACGGAGGGTGTGGCCGGGCCTTTTGTGGGTGTGCACAACGACGCGCTCATTGTGGCGGGTGGCGCCAATTTTCCGAAACCCGTGTGGGAATCCAACAAGGTCTTTCACGACCAGGTCTACGTCTTGGTCAAGGATTCAAAGGACGCCAAGACCTCATACCGTTGGATAACCGCGTCCCCACTGGAAAGGCCGATTGCGTATGGCGCTTCCGTTTCGACCAGTCGCGGCATTGTATGCATGGGCGGAAACGACGCCTCGCAGACCTATGCGGATGTTATTCTCCTGAAGTGGAACCCACAGCGTGAATCTGTTGAACGGCAGGCCTTACCGGCGTTTCCGGAGCCTTGTGCCAATGCGAGCGCGGCGGTCATCGGAGAAAGGATCTACGTGGCAGGCGGCACGGTTGGGTTGGGTTTGGAGACCGCCCAAACCATTTTCTGGTCTCTTGACCTCTCCCGCGTGGACAGCGGAAACGCAGCCTGGGAACAATTGCCGCCATGGCCCGGCCCATCCCGGGCGTTCGCGATCGCCGCCGCGCAAAACAATGGAGTCAACGATTGCGTGTATGTAATCAGCGGACGCCGGCTGAACGAACAGGGCAATACGGAGTTCCTCACCGATGTCTACGAATTCACGCCGGGCAAATCCGATCCCTGGCGGCGTCGAGCCGATGCGCCCAGATGCGTTATGGCAGGAACGGGAATCGCCGTTGGCCAGAGCCACATTTTCATTCTGGGCGGAGCCGACGGCGCACTCTTCGACCAAACCGACGCGCTGAAAGACGCGCATCCTGGTTTTCCGAAAGAGGCCTTTGCTTATCACACGATCACGAACACGTGGACGAGCGCCGGTGCGATTCCCGCCAACCAGGTGACCACGACCGCGGTGCGCTGGGGGAACGACACCGTCAGCGATCCGATAGTCGTGGCGAGCGGCGAAACCAGGCCGCGGGTTAGGACGCCGCAGGTATGGGAAGTCCGGCCGGTCAAGGGCGGTAGCCGCTTCGGTCTGGTTGATTTCACCGTGTTGGGCCTGTATCTCGCGGCGATGATCGCGATGGGCGTCTACTTCTCGTTCCGCAACAAGGTCGCCGACGATTTCTTCCGGGGGGGCCAGCGCATCCCATGGTCTGTGGCCGGACTGAGCATCTTCGCCACCATGCTGAGCTCCATTACCTTCATGGCCATTCCCGCCAAGACCTACGCCACAGACTGGGTGTACTTTTTGGTCAACATGATGGCCGTGGCCGTCGCCCCTCTTGTAATATGGCTCTTCCTGCCATTCTTTCGCAAGGTGGACGCCATCAGCGCGTACCAATATCTGGAGCGGCGCTTTAACCGTTTTGCGCGGCAGTTTGCGAGCACCTCCTTTATTCTTTTCCAGCTTGGGCGCACAGCCGTGGTGCTCTATCTGCCCGCGCTGGCCCTCAGAGCCATCACGCCCCTGACGGAACAGCAGAGCATTTTGCTCATGGGCGTGCTGAGCATCATTTACTGCGCCCTGGGAGGGTTGGAAGCCGTCGCGTGGACGGACGCTGTCCAGAGCATCGTGCTGCTGGGCGGGGCGCTGTTCAGCGTTCTCTTGATCCTGAGCCAGGTGGACGGCGGGGTGTCCGGTTTCTTTGCCACGGCCGCGGAGAGCGGCAAATTCCATCTCCTCAACCTCGACTTTTCAGCGGGCAGTTTTGCGACGACCGCGTTGTGGGTGGTGGTGTTGGGCGGACTCGCCCAGAACCTCGTGCCCTATACGTCCGACATGTCGATTGTTCAGCGGTACATGTCCGTGCCCGATAGTGCGCGTGCGAGAAAAGCCATCTGGACCAACGCCATCGCGTGTGTACCGGCTTCAGTACTGTTCTTCGGCATAGGAACGGCCCTGTTCGTCTTCTATACGAACCATCCCGATCGGCTCGACCCGACGTTCAAGACCGACGCCATCTTCCCGCTGTTCATTTCGCGGGAATTGCCGCTGGGCCTGCCGGGCCTTGTGGTGGCCGGACTGTTTGCCGCGGCCCAGTCCACCATCGCCACCAGCATCAACAGCATGTCAACAGCTGTTGTGGAGGACTTCATGCGCCCGTGGAAGTTACTCAAGACGGAGCGCGGCTATCTGCACATGGGTCGCGTGCTCACCGTCGTTTTGGGGACGGGCGGCATCGCCTTGGCCCTCTTGTTCGCGTCTTCCGACATCAAGTCGCTTTGGGACCAGTTCATGACGATTCTTGGCCTTTTCGGGGGTTCCATGTGCGGCCTGTTCTGCCTGGGCATCTTCACGACGCGCACCAACGGCCCGGGCGCCATCATCGGCACGCTGGCCGGCGCCGGGGGTTTGTTCCTGGTGCAGCGATATACGCACGTGCATTTCCTGCTCTACGCTTTCATCGGGATTGCCTTGTGCTTTTCCGTGGGATATCTTTCAAGCCTCGCATTCGCCCCAGTGAGGCACTCCATCAGCGGACTTACCATCTACACCATCGTCGACCCAATCGATTCGGATAGAAACCCTGGAGCAGGCGCGGCATGAAAGAAAAGACCTTGCTGCTCCCTCTGATCAACCTTGGGCTCGCTGTCTTGACCCTGGCCACGGCGGGATGCTCCACTCGAAAGATAACGCCAACCGGCCAACCCATCTACGTTCATGGCGAGGGTGGCTACCATACGTATCGAATCCCCGCCCTGGCCGTTACCACCAAGGGAACGGTGCTCGCATTTTGCGAGGGCCGCAAACACAGCAAGAGCGACACCGGTGACATTGACCTGCTGGTCCGACGGTCCACCGACAACGGCCGATCATGGAGCGCTCAGCAGGTGATCTGGGATGATGCGGGAAACACCTGCGGCAACCCTTGTGCGGTCGTGGACCGCGACACCGCGACAATCTGGCTGCTGACAACCTGGAATCGCGGCGACGACCAGGAAAAGGAGATCATCGACCAGATCAGCAAAGACACGCGGCGCGTGTTTGTCACGTTTTCCAGGGACGACGGCAACACGTGGGAGAAACCGAGGGAAATCACGTCCGACGTGAAGAAGGCCGACTGGACATGGTATGCCACCGGACCCGGCAGCGGGATTCAGATGGAGCAGGGACCACACAAGGGCCGGCTCATCATACCGTGCGACCACATCGAGGCAGGAACGAAGCACTATTACTCGCACGTCATCTTTTCAGATGATCACGGTGAAAGTTGGCAATTTAGCGGCTCGACCCCCGATCACCAGGTCAACGAGTGTGAAGTGGTGGAACTGTCCAATGGCCGCCTCATGCTCAACATGCGCAACTATGACCGGACAAAGAAGAACCGGCAAATCGCGCTCAGCGATGACGGCGGGCTCACGTGGAAGGAACAACGGTTTGACTCGACCTTGATCGAGCCCATTTGCCAGGCGGCGGTCCATCGGGCAGATGGCGTTATCCTGTTCAGTAATCCCGCCAGTGACAAGGACCGCGTCAACATGACCGTGCGCGCCAGCTTCGACGAAGGGCAGACGTGGGTTCTTGACAGAGTGCTGTATCCTGGCCCCAGCGCCTATTCCGACCTTGCCATTCTCCCAAACGGCGAAGCGGCCTGCCTGTATGAGGCGGGAGCGAAAGCCCCCTACGAGATGATAGTGTTCGCAGCCTTTTCATGGAAAGCAGGGAAATGATATCAAAAGAACGCGTGCTAACCGCCGCTAATCTGGCCGTGCCCGACCGGGTACCCATGGACTTCCACGCGAACCCATGGGTCTACGAGCGGTTGCACCGCGACCTCGGGACTTCGTCGCACCGGGATATACTCCTGCGCTTGCGCAGTGACATCGTTGATCTTCGAGGTGTTGTGGACCCGGTGTACCGCGGCCCCGTGCCGCTGTCGCGTGAAGTGGGCGACGGTGTGCGGCAGAACCATTGGGGCTGGCGGCAAAAGACTGTTCAAACGGCGACGGGGCCGGAAGATTGCTTCGTTGAGTTCGTTCTCGCCGGCGCCAGCTCCATCGAAGACCTTGAACAGCACACGTGGCCCAGTCCTGACTGGTTCGACTTCTCCGATTTCGCGGAGCGGCTCAAGCCATGGCAAGATTTCGCGGTCATGGCCAGCGGCGCGAGTGTCTTTCAGCACCCCACGTTTCTGCGCGGTTTTGAGAATCTGCTTGCCGACATGGCCATGCAGCCCGAGATGGCCCACTGGATCCTTGACCGCTTCACGAATTTTTACCTTGAATTTTTCGACCGCATGCTGACGGCGGCGGATGGAAGGGTCGACATACTTCGGACGGCTGACGATCTCGGCATGCAGCACGGGTTGCTGTTCAGCCCGGAGATGTTCCGCACCTTCATCAAACCGCGCATCAAGAAACTCGTCGACATGACCCACAACCACGGCGTCAAGTTCCTGTTTCATTCCTGCGGCGCGATTTGCCCGCTCATCGAAGACCTGATTGAAATTGGCGTGGATATCCTCGATCCGTTGCAGGCGGCCGCGGAGGGTATGAGCCCGCAGGTACTCAAAAATGAGTACGGCAGCCGCATTTGTCTTCACGGGGGCATCTGCACCCAGCATTTGCTTCCCAAAGCCACGCCCGAAGAGGTCCGCGCCGAGGTACAACGGCGCATAGACATACTGGGAGCCGGCGGTGGCTATATTCTCGCGCCCTGCCACGTCCTCCAAACGGATGTGCCGACCGAGAACATCCTGGCCATGTCGGATGCGGCTTCCGAATATGGCCGTTACGCACACGAACAACCGCTTTAGAGAGCGGCCTTGCTGCGGGGCAACCGAACCAAGGACAATCAACGATGTAGTAATACAAAAGGAAACGCCAAGTGAACATTCTTTTCAAAACTCAAGGACTGTCCCGTCGCGATTTTCTCGCCATTGTCGCATCGGGTGCGTTGGGCAGTGTTGCATCGGCGCAAAATGCTCACGCGACGCCTCTCAAAGATGACTCAGGCATTTGTGCAGTCCCGGTGCTTTGCGACGACGAAGTCTGGGTTGGCCAGTCCCTGGTGCATGTTGGTACCGCAGCCCTTATCCGGCTACCTGTCGGTATTTGCGGGTCGCTCCCAGCATTAAAAGCGAAATTGTCTATGGGAGAAAACACATTCACACAAACAATTGGAGTTAGAGCCGAAGCGGATACGCAAGGAAAAGAAACTGTCCTCACATTCGACCCATTGCCCAAACAACTGCTTCGGGAAAGCCGGAGCAACTTCGCAGCACAGATGGTTGATATTCATCTTCAATCTGCTGAACGGCCGGTGGCCACGGTGCGCCTTGCAGTCCACGATTCCGCTCGGGCGTGCACGTTTCCGCAATGTGAAGTGCGGGTTATGAACGGCGTGAGCGCGCCCTTCGTCAACGGCGAGCCTTGTGGTTGCCTGACGGCAATCGTGGCGCACTGCGGTGGCGATTTCCGACCAAAGTCCATCCGCCAATTTGCCCAAGCCGGGGTAGGCCACTTCAACATTTTTACCGACATGCTGGGCTGCTGGCGCGATGATGACACCTTCGACCTTGAAGCCTACTATGGCCAAATTGAGCGCACAGTGCTGCGAATCATGGCGCAGGCGCCGGAATCCCGGTTCCTGCTCCGGTGGCATTTGTACGTTCCTCCGTGGTGGCTTGAGCGTTACCCCAACGAGGTTATCGCGCTTGACACGGGAGGGCAAAGTTTGCAGAACACGCCAGGGAAACGTCTGCAAGCATCCTATGCCTCGCCAACGTGGCGGACACGCGCAAGCGCCATTCTCGAAGCTGCCTTACGCCGCATTGGTCAATCGCCACTGGCGGACCGCTTCATCGGTGTCCGCCTGGCCTACGGCAACTGCGGTGAATGGAACAACTGGGGCTACCATGAGAAATCGTTCCCCGACTATTCGCCCGCCATGCAGCGCGCGTTCGGCGGCTGGTTGCGTAGCCGCTACCCCGATGTAGATGCGCTCCGTGCGGCGTGGGCGAATGCCTCCGCCGATTTCTCCGGTGATGTCGTACCTGCGCGCGAAGTCCGATTTGACCCTGCTGATTCGGTGCCACGCACCATGCCCGATCATACCCAGGCAGCCGATTACTATACCTTCTGGCAAGAATGGACCGCCGATACCATTGAACATTTCGCGAAATCCGTGAAGCAAGCCACAGACAACCGTTGTTTCGCAGGCAGTTTCTACGGGTACTATGTGGGCCATCTCGGCGCAGGACCCTACCATTTCCAGGATTCCGGACACTATGCCCTCGGCCGGTTGCTGGAATCGCCTTGGGTGGATTTCCTAGGGGGGCCGTATCCCTACGAGCATCGCTTGCGCAACTGCGCCCTGAACGGCGCCTTCAGTTCGTTTCCGCTCCACGGAAAACTCTGGGATTCGGAAAATGACCAGCGGACGCACCGTTCCGGCGAAGGCAACCGGCAATACGGGACCACGGCGGATCTTAATGAATCGATCGCTGTAGCCAAACGGGATTTCATTAACAATCTCGTGAAGGGAAGCAGCTACTACTTCTTCGACTTCGTGCAGGGGTGGTATCAGGACGAACCGTTTATGGCTGCGGTGAAGAGACTCAAGGAGATCGACCGGTTCTCCCTCCGCGCAGGGAGGCAGAACCGGTCAGAAGTTGCCGTGTTTGTGAGCGAGACAACTGTGCCCCTGCTGGCCAACGACAATCCCGCCATGAGGGCTCTCTCTCGGATGTTGCTCTGGGAAATCGATTCAGTGGGCGCCCCCTGGAGCCTGTATCTCATGTCGGATATCCCCCGCGTTGATTTGTCCCACTGTAAGCTGGCCATTGTCGCCAATGCTTATGCCGTCACAGATGAGGAGCTTGCGTCTACCCGCGAGATCCTCTGTGCTTCGGGCCGTACCGTTGCATTCTTGCACGCGCCGGGCGTTCTCTCGTGGTCAGGCTTTGATCTAAAGAGGTCCAAATTACTAACAGGGTTCGATCTGGCCATTGACGACACGGCAACCCTAAACGAGGTAACGCTGAACGTCGACAACTCACACATGAAATGGACCGGCGACCGATGCCGTCCGCTAATCACCGTGGCCGATACTGGCGCGAAGGCGCTTGGATTCGCCAACGGAGGCAAGAAAGTTGCCGTGGCTGAACGCAAAGCCGCTGACCACCGGGCGCTGTTCCTCGCATGTCCAGGCCTCACGGCGCCATGGCTGCGATGGCTTTATGAACGCGCAGGCGTCCACTTGTACAGCGAGGTCGGGGAACCATTTTTTGCGTCGGGACCTTTCTTCGGACTTTATTCGCGCACAGGAGGAGAAAAAACAATCCGCTTTCCAAGTACGGTAGAGATGGTGGCGGACCTCTTCTCTGGCGAGGCTCTGGAGTACAACACGGACCGCATCACGGTGTCTATCCCCAAGAAAAGGTCTAGCACAATCTTGCTTTATGCAGGTCAGAAGCAGGCCCTCCCATGAGAAGAAATGGCGGAATTCGTGTAGGCCAGGAAGGCCATGTGAGGAAGTCAAAACTGACGAAGAAGCCGTTTCTGTGACTACTTCCGTTGAAAAGAATGGTTTTCAAGTTGTGGTGTCT
Source organism: Candidatus Hydrogenedentota bacterium (assembly GCA_035450225.1). Lineage (NCBI taxonomy): Bacteria > Pseudomonadati > Candidatus Hydrogenedentota > Candidatus Hydrogenedentota bacterium. The sequence continues at coordinate 4,395 of DAOTMJ010000071.1, read as the reverse complement.
TCCGAGGAATTCATCCGGATGTCTCAATGTCGGCCGCGGTCATGGGGATCCGTTCGCCCACGCTTCGTAGAGGCTTTCCGTTTCTCCGATCAACACGGCGGGCAGCCGGACGGCTACATGGTTCGGCGCAAGGACGTACCGGAATCCATGGGCCGCGGCCAGATCCTGCCATTCCTCGCGGCTTCGGTTGCGCCAGACCGTGGCCCAGTTTTGTCGCGCGGGACGGCCGTTTCCAAAATGGATGCCGTAGATCTCGCGATACAGCTTGGCGATCGGCGGGCCGAGGGAGGGCCGGCCGAGCGGCCACGTCGGCAGGGCAAGGTTGGCCATGACTGGATGGCCGAGCCGTGCCTGCATCGCATACTGGTCGGGCCGGGTCACAATCATCGTGTCCGGTTGCCCGCGGTTCGACAAATACATCGCAACGTTCTGTTCGAAGGGTGTGCGGGGCAGCCAAGCCTGATCGCGTCCTTGCTGGACCAGCAGTGCGGCCAGCGTCACGGCCACGGCCGTGCCCAGCGCGTAGCCGCGCGTGGCCGCCAGTTGAAGCGTTTCATGCCAGCGCGGAGTATGGCGCAGGAAACGGTCAACGCCCACGCGCGCGATCACGCCCGCCAGGATGCAGGCTGCGCCGAACCGATGGTGCATGGCCACGACGATCAGCGTGCCGAACGCAGCAACGGTCCATCGGGCGCGGAAGGGCTTGTCGTCGCGTAGGGCGGCGTGAAGCAGCGTGGCCGCGGCGCCGTATAGGAAAAAGAACAGTCCTTCCCCGCCCGAAGCGACAAGCCGCGAATGGACAGCCGCCGGCAATAGATTTTGCGTAACGGGGGCGGTAATGGCGACGAACAGCGTGCCGATCATGATGACCAGTCCCGCGGCCACCCGCCCACCGCGCAGGGGATCGGTGGCGGTCACGATGGCCGGAAGTCCCGCCGTCAGCAGCATGACGACGTGATTGCTCATGCGGTTTGGCATCCATGCCAGCAACACATTCGGCATGCGTGGTCCCAGCGCCGCATGCAGCGTCATGGCTCCCCAGACCGCCATGATGGCAATGCCGCCGTAGACGAACATCCAGCGCCACGGCTGGAAGTCGCGCCGGTATCGTTCCACATGCGAGGCCGCGAGGGCAAAAAGCAGAAACAGCAGCAGCGCCAAGTTCGCGTTTGCATGCGATACGCCGCCGCTCGGAGTCGCGCGATGCGCGTCCGCCTCGATAAAAGCCGTCCATAACCGTCCGATGTCGTCCTGCGCCGCGTAGGCGCCGGTTGTGGGTGGATGCGCATGAAACGCTCCTGTGGCCAGTACGAACAGTCCGCAGGCCGCCAAGCCAATCGCCAGACCAGCGCCGCATGTTGCGAAATCGCGCCACCGCCGTTCATACGCGGCCGCCAAGGCATGTATGGCGGCCAGTCCCAGCAGGGCGGGCGACTGGCCCAAGTGGATGCACGGCATGAGTCCGGCGAGAAGACAACCGGGGAGATACCGGCGCCATGTGACAAGGCAGGCCCCCGCCAATGCGCAGCCCATCCCGACATGGCCATTGGAAAAGAAATGTCCCCACGTCTGCAGGGGATGGTTGCCGTCGAGATTCAGATGCGTGCCGAGCAACACGAATACCGCTGCGGCATGCCCGCACAGCGACCGCCCGGCCATCAGCGTGCCGAGCAGGAAAGACGGAAGGACGGTCGCCGCCAGAAACAGAATGTTGCGCACCGCGCATACGAATTCGGCGCTGCCCGTCAACGCATACAACGCGGCAGCGCCGTAGACCTGGATGTTGGCAACGCTCAGGACGAATACAAAGACGGGATGACCTTCGGGATAGGCGACGGCGCGCGTAATCACCTGCGCGAACTCGTAATCCTCGTCCCAGCGAATCCCGCGCAACGAGACCGCCACGACGGCAAATACCGCCCATGCCGCAACTCCCTCCGCGGTTCCCCGTGGGATGCGGAACTTGGGCGTACTCTGGCGCGCATCATCCAAGCCCGGATTCCGATCAGGCTGAAGGCTTTAGGCTCAAGGTCAAGGATCTAGGCTCATACATCAAGGTCTTTTCGATACAGAATTCAGAAAGCGATAACCAACAACCGGATTTAGCCGGTATAAACAATCTCAAATTCCGAACTTTTTCTCCTGACGAACACAGCGTACAACAACAACATAAACTCTCAGAATCGAACTCCTTTTTCCTGAGCCTTGAGCCTTCTAACCCAGCGTATGCCTTACGTCGCCGGCTACCCGGGTCGGAATGCCCAAGTGCAGGCAGGTGGCGATCAGTTCCTGAAGGATATCGCCATAGCCGATGGTGATGTGGTTCGACATGTGCGTCGCCATCAGTTCGTCACGGCCGTATCCCGGAATGTGGACGTTCGCGATCGGCCATACGCTCGTGGTTTTGTTGAGGCGGTCCTGCAAGTCGGCCTTGTCCACCTCGACCACTTCGCCCGTGCCGCAGTCCATGCCGATTTCGCCGAAACGTTCGTAGAACCGCGCCCACGTAATGACGCCGGGCTTCGATACGCCCGAGCACGTGCCGCCGCCCAGTGGAAAATACATCGGCGCCTGCCGGTACACCTTCGTATGCTTCCACCCGCCGAAATGGGCGGGCGGCGCCGCGCCCGAAATCAGGAACACCCACACGAACTTGCCGTCGTACTCGCGGCCCCAGCGCACGTCGTGCAGGGTCGTTTCGACCGGCATGCCTTTACGCGCATAGATGTCGTGCATCAACACCTGCGGCACGCCGGACCCCATGTCGCCCTCGTTGAAATGCGGGATCGCATCGCCCTTGCGGATGATCTTGCCCGTATCGTAATCGCGCACGTCGGGCCGGTCGGCGTTGTTGAGCATCCCTTCGACCAGGTCCGACGCCGGACAGCAGCGCATCAAGCCAAGCTGGTAGGGAATACCGATCGAACTCAGGCCGTACCGCTGCGCCATGCGCACCGCCGCCGAGTACATGCACATCTGCGACATGACCTGGCCGTGGACGAGTTGCGTGTACTGATCCGTGCCCCAGTCGAACCACGTGCCTTTCTTGACGAGCCAGTTCAGGTGCGCCTGCGCCTCTTCCTCGTCCACTTCATCCATCTCGGCCAGCAGATCCGACTGGTTCAAATACTCGACCGGCATGCCCGCCGCCCCGAGTTTCGCCGGATTGATGATGGCATTCAGCATGCCCATGCAGCCCGGATCGAACTGGCCCATGATCCGCTTCTCGCGCAGGATGTCCGCGGCGAGTTTCTTGCCGAACGACAACGCGGCGCTGGACAGTTTCAGTTTCGATGCGTCGGTGAGATGGCTCTCGTCGTACGAAATCGTTCCTTTTCGGCACCACGTTTCGAGGCGCTTCATAAAGAGCGGATCCTTTGTGAAACTGTCGCTCCATAGCCGCGAATGCCTGACGTTCAGCCGGTCGAGCGTCGCCGAATGATTCAACAGCGCGACCAGCCCCGGCCATGTGCCGTCGAAATTCGCCAGCAGGAGGATTGGCCCCTTGTGCGCCTGGAGCGGCCCGCTGACGTTGTGCGAATAGGCCCAGCAACTCAATACGACAATCACCGGCGCCTTCGGATCGAGTTTCGACACGATCGCCGCGCCCTCGCACTGCTTCGTGATGAATCCGTGTTTCCGTTTCGGATCGTACGAGTTCATCACCTTCGCCTCGACGCCCAGCTTCGCCAGTGCGGCCTTGACGCCCTTCAGCGTTTCTTCCTGTTTCGGCCAGCACACGACGCCCGCCGAATCGCGAAAATCGCCGTTCGATATGAGATACACCACCTTGTTCTTCTTCATCATGCGTATTCCTTTACATTTCCGATCCCCGGCGGACCGGTTCCCTGCGTTGGATTCCCGCCCGGCGCGCCCGTACACCGAACCCGCCGACAATACAATCCCAAGCATACCACAGCAACCGGCAAAACGAAATGTGCCAAACGAAAACCAAATCCAACGCGGCAAGGATGCCGTGTCTACGGTAGAAACAGCATCTTGGCGCTTTCTGGAGTTTGTACATTTTAGTCCGATGGACTTTATGCATGACCGATGAGGACACCCCTCGCATGGGATCGCACGAAGGGCAGGTTAGTCCCGTAGGGACGGTTTGACTGTAGCCCAGGAGGAACTCCTGGGACACGGGGAAAAAACCAAACGATAGTCCCGTAGGGACGGTTTGACTGTAGCCCAGGAGGAACTCCTGGGACACGGGGAAAAAACCAAACGATAGTCCCGTAGGGACGTGTGAAACGGAGTAAAAGAAAGCATGATGGCGCATACCCATGCAAGCCTATTTGACCATTGTGTGTTTTCGACCCAAGGTAAAACGGCACGGGATCGAATGCGGCGAGCGATGCATAGGGAACGGAACGAGCGGCTTCAAACGTCCCT
>DAOTMJ010000070.1 GCA_035450225.1 Candidatus Hydrogenedentota bacterium | reverse complement strand
GTTGTCTATTTGTTCAAAATGGCATTCTGCAAGCCGTGATTTGGACACAGATGAAGGGCTATCATGACTGCATGGACGCGTATGAGTTGAACCGACGGCAAGGTTGGGTTGAACCCATTGCGCGGCAGGGGGTGCACGGCGGCATAGCAGGGGGCGATGGAAATGGGCTTTCAATCGGACGGAGGAAATAGGTCATGAATCGGATGGCGATATTGTTTGCGGTAACAGTCGTGTGGCTTACCTATGAGGGATCGTTGGCGCGGGCGGATGAGGATGCCGCACGGGGAACCGCGCCGGCCGTTCTTGAAAATGATAGCGTGCGGTGGGAACTCGGCGCCGACGGTCGCACGGTGCATTTCACCGACAAACGTTCCGGGCGGGATTATTTCGATCCGGCGCGGCAAGAAATGACTCCTTGGACGAAGAAAGAGGGCAAGACCTATCCAGTGACGAGCGCCGCGCATGAATCCGATCGCCTGACGCTTGCATTCGGCGAGTCCGGCATAAAGGCCGTCCTGTTGACAAAGATTGAAAAACGATACTTTGTCCTGGAGGTCGTTTCGGTGATGGGCACACCGGACGAACTGTGCTTTGTGGACATCCCGCTTACGCTGAAGGGCTGTCTGGACGAACCCTTTGCCTGCTGCGCGCTGGCGCTGAACTTGAAAACGAACGTGCCGGAGATTCCGGGACCGAATGCACGGTTGCGCGCGATGTGCCATTCGCGATTCGGCATGGAAGGCGCCAAGGTGGCGATTCTCGCCTGCCCGCAGGATAACCTGCGCGATGTCATGAAGGACGTCGTAAGCGCGGCGGACGAACTTCCGCGCTCGAACATCGGCGGGCCTTGGGCGCTTGATGCCGAAATCGGCCGCGGGTCGTATCTTTTCGATTTCGGCAAGATCACGGAAGAAACCGTGGACGAATGGATTGCGTTCGTCAAGGATATCGGCCTCAATCAGATTGATTTTCACACCGGCACTTCGCTGCGTTTCGGCGATTGCGCGCCGAATCCGAAACTCTTTCCGAAAGGACGCGCGAGCGTCAAGGCTGTGCTGGACAAGCTGCATGCGGCGGGCATTGCGGCGGGATTGCACACCTATGCGTTTTTCATCGCCAAGGACACGCCCTACGTCACGCCGATCCCCGATCCGCGTCTCGGCAAGGACGCGGTCTTTACGCTGTCGGAAGCGATTCCGGCGGACGCCGCGACGGTTGCCGTTGACGAAACGACGAAGGACATGTCCACCATCACCGGCTTCTTCGTCCACAACAGCATCACGCTGCAAATCGGCGACGAATTGATCACCTATTCGGGCGTCGCGAAGGAGCCGCCGTATGCTTTTACCGGCTGCACGCGGGGCGCGTACGGCACGAAGGCCGCCGCGCACGAAAAGGGCGCGAAGGTCCATCACCTGAAGGAATGCTTCGGGCTCTTCACGCCCGACGGCGACTCGACGTTGCTGGCCGAGATTGCGGCAAACAGCGCCGACACGTTCAACGAGTGCGGATTCGACATGATGTACCTCGATGCGCTCGACGGCGAGGCCATTCTCGGCGGGGCTGAACACGCCTGGCATTACGGATCGAAGTTCGTGTTCGAAATCGCGAATCGCCTCGTGAAGCCTGCCCTGTTCGAGATGAGCACGTTCCACCATCACCTGTGGTACGTGCGCGCGCGGATGGGCGCGTGGGACCACCCGACGCGGAGCCATAAACGTTTCGTGGACGTCCATTGTCAGGCCAACCGGGACGGCGCGGGGATGTTCCTGCCGATGAACCTCGGCTGGTGGGCCGTCCAGACATGGAACGACAACATCCAGTCGGAGCCGACCTTTCCCGACGACATCGAATACCTGATGGGGAAGGCGATCGGCAACGACATGGGCATTTCGCTGATGGGCGTCGATCCGTCAGTCATCAAGACCGTTCCGGCGTATCAGCGACTTGCGCCCATTTTCAAGAACTACGAGAATCTGCGCCACGCGAAATACTTCTCCGAAACGATCAAGGCCAGGCTTCGCGTGCCCGGCGACGAGTTTACGCTGGAGCAAAATGCCGCTGGCCAATGGCAATTCGTACCCGTGCAATACATGCGGCACAAGGTGCACGGCGCGGACGGATCGGGCAATCGGTGGGTCGTGAACAATAAGTACGCGGCGCAGCCGCTGCAAATGAGGATTGAGGCGCTCATGGCCTCGTCCCCGTACGACAGCCCTGAAGGCGTCATCATCGAAGACTTTAGCAGACCCGAGGCATTTACCATCCGGGAGAGTCAGAGCGGCGTGAGCGCTGCGCTCGACGCCTCGACCGAACAAGTCAGGGAAGGCGTCGTCAGCGGACGTCTTGTGGCCGATTCGGTCCGTGCGGAACCGGATGGATCGTGGTCGAAGATCGCGCGCACCTTCACGCCGCCGATCAATATCGCCGCAAAACAGGCGCTCGGCGTTTGGGTTCATGGCGACGGGCAAGGCGAACTGCTCAATATCCAGTTGCGCAGTCCGCTGCATACGACTTCGCTCGGATACGGCGATCACTATATTCCCATAGACTTCACGGGCTGGCGGTATTTCGAGTTGATCGAACCGGAAGGCGCGCATATAGACGACTTCGCGTGGCCGTACCGCGGCAGCGCCTATGCGATTTACCGCGAGAACGTGGACTACGCGCAAGTCGAGACGCTGGCGCTTTGGTACAACCTCCTCCCGCAAGGCAAGCCCGTGGCGTGCCACATCGGGCCAATCAAGGCCCTGCCGTTGATCAAAGCCAAGTTGCACAATCCCAAAGTGACGATTGACGGCAAGACCGTTTTGTTTCCCGTTGACATCGAAAGCGGCTGTTATCTCGAATTCCGTTCGATGTCGGACTGCACGTTGTATGGCCCGAAAGGGGAGACGCTTGTGCAGGTGAAGCCCGAAGGCGAGGTTCCCGAACTGAAACCCGGCGAAAATACGCTGGAATTCGCATGCGAGACCCTGCCCGCCGTCAACGCGCGCGCCTACGTGACCGCGATTGCGCGCGGCGAACCGCTGGCGGACAATCCGTGAAAAAAACCGGTTGGACAGACTGTCCAGCCGGTCGGGCGTTGCAAGTTTTCCGGTTTTTGGAATGACAGACTGGACAGTCTGTCCCGCATCCCATGTCTAAAAGACGTTCCGTTCATGCTTGAAAAAGAGGGGACAAGGAGACAAGGTGGGGTGATGGAGATGCTCGAAGGGAATCATGCCCTTGATTGGGACATTGCAGCCGGGCTGTCTTGGAATTCGGACAAGGGAAAAATGGCGGAGAGACCGGGATTCGAACCCGGGGTAGCGCAAGCGCTACAACGGCTTTCGAGGCCGCCGCCTTCAACCACTCGGCCATCTCTCCGAAAGTGTGGAAAATCAATGGTATCAAATGCGGCACGAAACCTTCAAATGATTGCGGCCGTTCTGTTTTGGTTCGATTCGAAAACGGGGTTTCCGGTGCGGTATGGTTTGGATGAATTGTTCGGCACGGCTATGGATGAGCCGGGAAGGAGGTTCGTATGCGCATCGTGATCGCGGGAGATCCGTGGGGATTGGATCTCAAGGAGGCGGTAAAAGGTCATTTGCTGGAATGCGGGCATGACGTGGAGGATCTGGGCGGACAGGCGGGCGCTCCAGCGGACTATTACGACTTGGCGGCGGCCGCTGCGCGAAAGATTCAGGCCGGGGCCGCGGAACGCGCGGTATTGTGTTGCGGCACCGGCATGGGCATGGCGATTGTGGCCAACAAATTCAAGGGGATTTATGCGGCCGTGGTCGAGTCGGTGCTTACCGCGCGGCTGTGCCGTGCGGTAAACGATGCGAACGTGCTGGCGCTGGGCGGTCTGATTGTCACGCCGTTCGTCGCGATCCAGGCCGTGGATGCGTGGCTTGCCACCGCGCACACGGAAGGTCTGGAAGAACATGCCGATTTCCTCGGAAAGGCGCTGAAATGCGTGGCCAAAATCGAGGAAAGCGCATAGGCGTCGCTGTTTTGGCCAAGGAAACTGTTATACTGTTTCCCGACGACGTTGAGAGGATCTTGCCATGAACCGATGGATTCTTTCGATTGCCTGTATCCTTGCACCCGCGATGTGCTTGGCGGCGGGCAATGCCGAGGTGACGATTGTGGGGCGCGGCGGCTCCGTTCAGGAAGTTCGCCGAGACGGAACGGCCCGCGAAATTTCAAAGAGCAATCTGCAATTTAGGAATCGATCGCGGGAAACGTCCGTAAAGAAGCGTGTCGTTTCGGCGGAAACGGAAAAGCCGGTGGAAGCGAAACCCGAAGCAAAGCCGCCCGAACCTGCGGCCCGGGAGATGTCGCCCGAAGAGAAGGCGCGTGCGGAAGCGGTCATGAAGTCTAATCTTGAAAAAATCAACAAGGTCCGGCAACTGGGCGGATGGTTCTATGACGAATCCAATCGCCCCCTTGCCAACGAGGAATTGGACCGGCGCATCCAGGAAGGCAAACTCGACGGCATCAAAATGGTTGACATTTACCAACAACAGTCGAAAACCGAATCGGTGGAAAATAAAGCGGGTAAACCGTCGAGCAAGTAACGCGCCGCCGGCAAGGCGCATCGTGACCTGTTTTCAGGGCAAAGCCACGGCGTCCAATTCAAGTTCGAACAATAAATCGTCGCGGCAGATATCGTTGGGCATGACGAGCACGGGCAGTTCCGGCAGTTCGTGCCTTTGGGCGTAACGGGCGAAAGCCGGTGCGTCGCCGGCGTGCTTGAAGTAGGCGATGGCGCGCGTGGTATCAGCCCATGTCATGCCGCGCGATTCGAGGATCGCCTCGACGACTTTCATGGTGCATTCGACCTGTTTGCCGGCGTCCCCGGTGTGAAGAGTCGCGCCGTCGGCGCTGATGCTCGCGGTGCCGGAAACGAACAGGCGGCGGTGATCGGGACAGGTCACTTCGACCGCGCGGCTGAAACTGGAACCGTATTCGAGCGCGGGACATTGCAGGGGTGACGGCACGGCGAACGTGCGCGTCGCACCGTGTTTCGGTTCGATGGCCAGCGCGCCGGCCACAAGCGCCGCCCCGGCGGCGTTGTGTCCGCCCACGCCCGTGCTGGCCGGCACGAGTCCGTCGAAGACGTTCCATTGCCGGAATCGGCGATCCCGGACGGCGTTGAATTCCTTGTACCACGAAGTAATGGCGCGGTTGTAGAACCATGTGCGCACCACGTGCGAAAAGTCCATGTCCGCCTTGGCCAATAATTCCCGTATGGACTCGAACACACCCTCCGATTGGGCTTCCGGCGGGGCGGAAATGTCTGTGGGCGCAATGCCCGACAAGCGGCAATAGCGCGCATCTTCGTCCTCGAAGATCGTTCCGATTGCGGCGCCGTCGCGGTAGATCGGTTCCACAGGCAACCCCGCAAGGGCCCATATCTGAACCCCACCCAGTCCGGACCTTTCCCCGTTTCCGTCATCCACCCACAACAGAGGCCACGAGGGGGCGCCGAACGCATCGTCGAACGCGCGCCGCAGAGTCCCGTTGCCCGGCGGTATTCCGAGCACTTCCATGGAGAGCACGCGCGCGTTTTCCGCGCGCAGCCATGCGGCCAAATCGTCGAATGCGCCGGGCTGGATCGGCGAAGGCGTTTCGGCGCCGCGCCCGGCCAGCGTCACAAAGAATTCGCGATGGTCCGGACGGGAAAGGGAAACAACGTGAAGGCGGCCGTGTTGCCGCGTTTCGATGCGTGCGTCTTGTTTTGTGGATGAAACTTCCATGCGTACTCCCAAACAGCCCGCGCCTTTCCAGGCGCCATCAATACGACAATACAAACGCGGCGAGATCCTTCAACTGGTCCGGAGACAAATGCGAGGTTTTTCCGTGCTTGTCTTCCTTGTTGAATACCGTCAACACCTCCATCATCGAGGCCGCGCGCCCGTCGTGCAGATAGGGCGCGGTACGCCACACTTCGATCAGCGCGGGCGTGTCGAACGGTTTTTTGTCCATGTCGGTGGCGGTGCCGACATCATAGGGCTGGAGATCGGTTCCCATCGGTTCGGGATGGCATTGCGCGCAGCCGGCCTGTTCGAAAACGGCTTTGCCGCGCCGCGCCGTTTCGCCGGTATGGGGCGACGGGACCGGCGCCAGCGACTTGAGATATTCGTCAATGGCCATGGCGTCCTCCTCGGGACGCACGGCAAACTGAATGTGCTTGATGCCGGAGCGAACCGCCGTTTCGGCGGTGTCGCGGGCGCCGAGACTCATGGCCGGCGGCGTACGGTGGCTGAGCAGCATGCTTTTCGTATTCTTCGGGTTGCCCATGCCGTCGTTGAGCAGATCCCAATTCAGCGCATCGGACCGGCCGTCGGGATGGCAACTCGCGCAACTCTGCCAGTGCTGGAAACACAACGCCGCGTCGTTGAAGAACATTTCGCCTTTGCGTGCGACGGACATTTCCCTTGCCGCGCCAAGCGCTATCGCCTCCGCTTTTGGACGCGCAGCGGGATTCGTATCCACAACGCCCAGATCGTTCGTGAAATACTGCGCCGCAAACACGAGAGGGCCCGCTATGGCAAGCCCCCGCGGACCGTTCCCCGGCAGTTTGACGCGTTGCCGCATGCCCACCAGAAACGACAGATCGTTCGGGACGTCTTCGGGTTTTTGCGACACTTCGGTGACCGGCTCGCCCCCGGCCACCTTATCCAGGCGCTCATGCAATTTCGTGGCGTCAATCACGCTGATTTCGTGCGTGCCGGCATGCGCGACACAGATCAGCCGCCCGTCGGCGCCGCATGCCACGCCCCACGGGTTCGCCGCGCCCAGATCCACGTCATCGAGCAGAACGGTATTGATCCATTTTTGATCCGGAACGTTCAGGATGCTCAGCGCATTCGTGTTCATCCAGCCGCGTTCAAGTTGCGTGGTCGGCATTTGGTAACGGCCGAGGACATGCGTTGCATAGGCGAATTTTCCGTCGGGAGACAGGCATACGCCGCGCACACTGGAAGAACCGTTCGGCAGCACGATGTTTTTCACCACTTGCTTCGATTCGGTGTCAATGAGCGAGATGGCCGCCGCCGTATAATCGCCGCTGGAAGGTCCGTCCGGCAAGTGGTTGGCCACGACTAGCGTCTTGCCGTCGGGCGTCAGCGCCGACGCGACCGGTTCGCGCACAACGGGAATCCGGGCGGCTTCGGCTTTCGATTCCACGTCAAGAACGGAAACGTCATTGTTGAAGCGATTGCAGACGTAGAGCGTCCGGCCGTCGGGCGCGAGTTGCGGCGCCATCGGTGTGTGGCCGGCGGACATCGTGCTGGTTTCGGCGCCCGGTTTCGGGTCCACGATCATTACGAGGCCCGGCGTCTCGCCGCCGGTTACGAAGACACGCCCGTCCGGGGCTACCGCCATGCCCGACGGCGCGGCGCTCAGTGCGATTTCCTTTGTGACGGATCGCGTGGCGATGTCCACCATTGCGAGTTTTCGCGCGCCGGATTCCGCCACATAGACGATATCGCCGCCGGGACTGACGGCCAGCGCAACAGGAGACAAATACTCTTGCGCGTTCGCGATTCCAACGCAAACAAACGCAACAACGGCCAATGCCACGATCTTTTTTCTATCCTGTCTCACGCCACGACTCCTTGTGTTTTGAAACCCGCCGTCCGTCCATTGGTTCCCCGTGGGAACCTTTTGCCGCGCCATCTCCGGACCGCGCGGTTATTGTACGGGCATCATCACCCGAAAACCGACATTGTATACCGGCTGCCACGATTCATACGCCAGACGATACGAGGCCGTTGCACGTTTGGGGCGGTCGCGCCACGATCCGCCGCGCACGACCTTCTTGCCCGCGGCATGGCCGTCGTCGCGCCCGTCGGTTGAAACATAGGGATAGGGCTTGTACGTCGAAAGCGTCCACTCGGCGACATTTCCGTGCATATCGAACAGGCCCCACGCATTCGGCTGGTAATGGGCCACCGGCGCATGCACTTTCGCGCCGTCGTTGAAACGGCCATCCTTGGGAATGAAATCCTCGTAGGGACTGGGATTCGGAATGGGCTGCGGGTTGATACCCGTCACCGCCAAGAGCGCGATGGACGCATCGGCCAGATTTGCAAACGGCGAGAAATCCGCCTCCGCGTTCCCGTAACTGAACGGTGTGCCGGCTCCCGCGCGGCAGGCCCATTCCCATTGTGCCTCGGTCGGCAGCGAACATGTGCCGCCGGATTGCGCCCCGAGCCAGCCGCAGAAGGCCATGGCTTCCTTCCATGTGACGCGGACCACCGGCTCGTCCGGTCCTTCCGCCGAGTATCCGGGCGTTGTGTGATCCTTGTGGTGCTGATCCTGGAATCCGCTGCGGTGCGCGGCGTCGAACCGGGCATACTGGCGGTTCGTGACTTCGGTCGCGCCCAGCCAGAACGGTTTTTGTATCTTCACAGCGGCTTTCGGCCATTCGTCCGCCGCCCCGTCGCCGCCCATCACAAATTCGCCCGCCGGAACGAGCACGAACTCCATCTTGACGCCATCGCCCAAATCAACCGTTCGCCGCGTTTCGCTTCCTGCGGCCTGCTGGCGTTTTACGGCTTCGTCCGGGCCGAACGGCCACCCGGCGGCGGTTGGCCGTACGTTGGGGGGAAGCGGTACGGGTCCGGGGGAAATAAATTCGCAGGATTGCGAAGGCAAATCGGGAATTGCTTCCGGATCTTCGGGCCGGTTCGCGTATTTTGTCTTCATTTCGATGCGCCGCCGATGGAAATTATGCGGGATGGCCTTATGTTCGCCCCACGTGCCGTGGTCCGGCACGTTGAGATCGATCCACGTATAAAGCCGATCGAAATCCTCCGGGTCGAGTTGCACGCCGTGGTGGCCCTTTTGGAGCATCTGGATCAGTTCGCTGGTATTCGCGCTGAATTCGAGGGGCGTCTGGAGGTGATAGTCGCTTTCAGGACCGGGCCTCCGCACATACGGATGCAGCGCGAGATAGGATGGCGTGAAATTGCCCCAGCCGTTCTGTTCCTTGCGCGAGAAATCAAGGAGTCGGGTTCCGTCCGGGCGTTCGCCTCCATTGTGGCAGCCCACGCAGCGCCGGTCGAGCACGGGTTGCACGTCGCGCTTGAAACTGAATCCGCGCGCGGGACCGCGCCACGGCGCGATTTCCGACGGTGCGCGGCGCGCGGCGTAATTGGCCGAAGACGGCGGCGCCATGTTCTGTTTCTCGTGGCATCCGATGCACGACAGCGTTTCGCCGGGCATGGCCGTGAACCAGCTTCGCATGATCTGCAGCGCTTGGCCATCCTCGTCGATCGGTTGCACGGCGATCGGTGTGTTGGCCGGCACGCGGAAAAACGCGGAGCCGTCGCCTTCCACGGGCACGGTTCCCAGGATCTGGTGGACGTCCCATGGGCCTTCGACACCGATGTTGATATGGCCGCCCATTTGGGGATAGCAGTAGTGCATGGCGAACAGTCGCAGGTTCTTCACAGTTCCCTGCGGCACTCCCTTGAGCCCGTCGCCCTTGTAAATGTCGGCGAGGTATACGAGCGCGTCTTGGCGGTCGAGTCGAACCTTGTCCTGGACCACCGGCGGGCGAACCGTCTTGCGCAAGGGCAGCGGTTCGAACAACGCATAGGCGGGTATCTCCGCAAGCAAGGTCATGTTATCGAAGACATCCACGAGATAGATTCCCCACGACGCGTCCGGGGTGGGTTTGCACGAAACCAGGAAATACTTTGCGCTCAAGGGGTAGGGATGCAGGAATTTCGGCCACACGGCGTCAACCAGCGTGTCCGCGATGATCGGCTCGACCTTTTTCCCCCAGCCGGGAATACGCTGCACGACGCCGTTCGCCTCGAAACGGCTCTTCGCCGGATCGAAGATCACGAGTTCACCCATGCGCGCCACGCCGTGATGACCCGACACTATCGCGACGAATTGGGTCGGATCGTTCGGAATTGGGCGCGCATAAAACGTCGAGTTTGGCCAGAAGGAGTTACTTTTGTAATGTTCCATCTGACCGGTTCCGTCCGGGTTCATGCGGAACACCAAGCGCGTGAAGTAATGCGGCGTGTCCGAATATTCCCAGCGCGTATACATCACCTGGCCGTTGTTCAACACGGTCGGGCACCAGTTGTGATCCTGATCGAATCCGAGCATGCGCGCGTTTTGTCCGTTCGCGTCCATGCGGCAAAGATTCGCGACGGTGTTGCCGCCGCCGACGCATGGAATGCCCTGGAAACAACGGGTGGAACCGAAAATGATATCGTCGTTCGGCAGATAGCACGCATCGTAGTTGTCCACGTCCGGTTCTTCGCCCGGTGTCACTTGGCGAAGACCGTTACCGTCGGCGCCGATTTCCCAGATCTGCCAACGGCCATGCGAACCCGGCATGCTGAAAAGCATCTTGCCCGCGTCGAAATGCAAATCCACGTCGCCCACGAACTCCCTGTTCGGAGGACGGAACAGCGGCACAGGCTGCGCCGCGGGATCTTTGTAGGCCAGCGTGGCGATTTCGTTGTCGTAGCCGCGGGTCGAGACGGCGCAATTGCCCTGCCAGTTTTGCGGCAGGCCGAGGTTGCCCGCGCTTCTTTTGACGAGCAACAGTTTATCGAAATCGAGCAACGGATTGGCCAGCGCGATCGCGCGTTGAACCGACGTAACTTCGGCGATCTGCGCGATGCCCGCTTCAGGATTCTCTGCGGCGAGACGGCGGATCTCCGCAATTCGTGCGGCGGTCTGCGAGACCTTGTCGCGGAAACCCTGCGCGGGATAATCGGGAAAAGTCCGGTCCAAGTCGTCAATCATGCGATTGAGCGCCGCCGGGTCGAAACGGTCCAGCGCATTCAAGGCCGCCGCCGTGCGCCGGGCCAGCGCGTACGCCCGCAAGCGGCCGCAAACGTCCTTTTCGCGTTTCTTGTCGAACATGGCGAAATCCCGCTGCGGACGCGACGAACCGTCGCCGATCTTGCCCGAGGCGCGATTCATGAGGGTGGTGTCCAATCCGAGCGTTTCGGCGGCATTGAACCATTCCCCGCAGCGCCCGCGCGGAAAATCCTGCTCCATCCAGCTCGATTCGACGGGGAAATCCGCGCGCACGCGGTTCCACAGTTCCGGCCCCACGTCCTTGCCGATCGAAAAGCAGAACTGGCAGTTGTCGCGCTTATTGAATATCTTCAGCAATAGCTGGTTTTCACCCGCCGCCAACGAAGCGGAAATCCGCACCTGGTTCGAGTCGGCCCCGCGCTCGACGTCCTGCGAATGGACTTGTACGCCGTTCAACCAGATTGTCATCCCGTCGCTGTTGCCGATATACAGCGCCGCCTCGACGGGCGCCCGCGCCGTCAAGATCCGGTACAGATAAGTGGTAGTCGAATTTTGTGTCGGCAGCGAATGTAGAAAGCCGTCGCGCCACGTGCCTTGTTCGGACCATGCCGGCTTTCCATCGGTGCGAACGGCCTTCAAATCAACACCCGCTTCGGGGAAAAGCGCGTCTGTCAGATCTTTGGCCGGTATGGGGCCCGTGGTATGCCACGGGCCGGCTTCGATTCCCAGCCGGGCCATCTCGGCCTTGCGCCAATCCTGCACGCGCCTGTGCGTCGCAGCCATTGTTTCCGGCCATGTCGCCGCACGCACATACAAGTGCGCGATATCCGGCGCGCTGCCCTGTCCGCGAAGCGGCATGGATAGACAAGCCGCAAGGCAAAACGGCAGCAGAATCAATAAGCAACAATGTTTCATGATAAATCTCCGCAGCGCCATGTTCATTCGTCGGAGGAACTTCTCTTCGCGTGAAAAGAAGTTCCCAGCCCTCCTCAACAGAAGCGGAGTTTGGCCAAAAACACAAGAGCCCTTTTTGCTTCTTCTGGAAAGGCCCGGGAAATTTCTTCTTGTGAAGAAGAGGTTTCCCGGTGATTTTTCTACATTTTCACTTGGGGATGGCTGAAGCGCAGGCCCGTGCCGTCGTGATACGTCGCGTATTCGGTCACGATGGCGCCTTCCGGCCCCGCTTTCATCCAGTGCCACTGTTCGGGACCGGCCAGTTCGCCGACCTCGCCGGGCATCAGTTTCTGCTCGACGCGCGCCTGGCAGCACTCCCGGTGCGATGGCGGGATGCGATCCTCGACGCCCGGCGTCGGCGTTCCTTCGCTGTAGATGTGGATATAGCCGTGCCGTGGCTGCCAAGCTTCCAGTTTGGGACCGGCGTCCGCCGTCTTCACATGCTTGTGTTCAGGGATCATCTGTCCGGGAAGCAGGTAAATTTCATGGCCGAAATAGTTGTTTTTCAGGTTGTTCACCCAGAAAATGCCCGCCATGCCGACCTCGGTAAACTGGCCCAGGCCGAAATCGAGCGTCCAAAAATCCGCGCTGCGCAGGCGGTCCACAATCGGGTAATTGAACGCCGTCATCATCTCGTAGTAGGCCTGCTTCGCGGCCTCGGCGTCGAATTTCCCATTTTTGTAGAAATCCTCGTTCTTGTACTTTTTGAGCGCGGCGGCGGCTTGTCCCATTCCAAAGGCCGCGACCGCGGCGCCCGCGGCCATGCCGGCCATCATGCTTCTCCTGGCGATATCCATGTGCTGATTACCTCCTTGTCTGTGCCGTGATCCGGCGGACAGAACGTTGATGCCCGTGTGCGCATTGCCCGAAATTCGCTCGAATGGCGCATGCAGACGGGCAAAAGGCCTGACATGCGGAACAATTAAAACGGCGTTGAAATTTTACACCATTTCCCAGATGGTCGCCATGCCCATGCCGCCGCCGACACAGAGCGTGGCGAGTCCCAGCGTGTTGCCGCGCCGCTTCATTTCGTGGAGAAGCGACACGATGATCTTGCATCCGGTGCTCCCGACGGGATGTCCCAGCGCGATGCCGGAACCGTTGACGTTCGTGATGTCGCGGTTCAGGCCGAGCAGTTTTTCGCACGCGATGTATTGGGCCGCGAAAGCCTCGTTGAGTTCGATCAATTCGATGTCGGCCAGTTTCAGTCCCGTGCGTTCGAGGACCTGCCGGGTCGCGGGGACCGGACCGTAGCCCATCAATTCCGGCTCGACGCCCGCCAGTCCGTAACCGCGCAGTTTCGCTATCGGCTTGACGCCCAGTTCGCGCACTTTGTCGCCGCTCATCAACACCATGGCCGAGGAACCGTCGTTGATTCCCGACGCGTTGCCGGCCGTCACGGTGCCATCCTTCTTGAATCCGGGCTTGAGCCGGGCCAGTTGATCCATCGTCATGCCCATGCGGACGTGCTCGTCCGTGTCGAACACGACCGGCGCGCCCTTCTTCGCCGGGATTTCCACCGGCATAATCTCGTCCTTGACCCGCCCCGACTTGATGGCCGCTTCCGCGTTGTTGTGTGAACGCATGGCGACCTCGTCCTGTTCCTGGCGCGAAATGTTGTACTTTTCCGCCAGGTTTTCCGCCGTGAGGCCCATGATCAGGCCCGTGTACGAATCCGTCAAGCCGTCCCATATCGCGTCCGACATGACGCCGTGCTGCAACCGCGCGCCCCACCGCGCCTGGTACAGGCAATACGGCGTGCGGCTCATGACCTCGACGCCGCCCGCCACGACCACGTCCAGGTCGCCCAGCATGATTTGCTGCGCGCCGTACACCACCGCCTGCATGGCCGACGAGCAGTTCCGGTGAATCGTCACGCCCGGCACCGTGATGGGCAGGCCCGCCTTCAGGGCCGCCAGGCGTCCCGTCACCACTTCGTCCATCCGCTGCATGCACTGTCCGACGATGACATCCCCAACCTGATCGCCCGCGACGTTCGCCCGGCGCAGGGATTCCTTGACCACCAGCGCCATCAGATCCGGCGCGGGATAATCGCGCAATCCTCCCCCAAACGTTCCAATGGCTGTACGTACGGCTGAAACGGCATAGACTTCGCGCATGTTACGATTCTCCTCGCTCTGTAAACGGTTGCCACCACGCCAAGCGCACACGTTCCGCGCCTGCTCCCCCGATTGTACTCAAAGCCCGGCCTTTTTTCACCTGCGCGCCGAAAAACCTTGACAACCGCGCTTCTTCATGCGATTATGGCATCAGTTGAATAAAGGGATACATCCCCCCCTGTCCCGCCCGCGCTGGAATTGGACTTCTCCGAAGGCAAGAATGTGTAGACAG
>DAOTMJ010000069.1 GCA_035450225.1 Candidatus Hydrogenedentota bacterium | reverse complement strand
ATAACCTATCCGTAAACCGACGCGGCGCGCCGTCCTCCACAGACGGCGCGCCGCGTTTCTCTTTATTTTCTGGGCTACATGGACTTTACCCGGGAAGCGAAACGCGTTCCTGGCCCATCCCGTTCCTATCGTCTAGCGGACGATCCCGGATATTTCCGCTTTCCCTGATGCAATCCGATCAGCCGTCCAAATGACCGACCAGCGCCTGGGCGAATTCGCTGCACTTGACCTCTTTGGCGTCGTTCATGAGCCGCGCGAAATCGTAGGTGACGGTTTTCTCCTTGAACGTCTTGAGAATCGCCCGCATGATGGCGTCCGACACTTCGTTCCAGCCAAGATGCTCGAACATCATCACGCCGGACAGAATCAGGCTGCTGGGATTGACCTTGTCGAGGTTGGCGTATTTGGGCGCCGTACCGTGCGTCGCCTCAAAGACGGCCGCGCCCGTTTCGTAGTTGATGTTGGCGCCTGGCGCGATGCCGATACCGCCCACCTGCGCCGCAAGCGCATCGCTGATGTAGTCTCCGTTCAGATTCATCGTGGCGATCACGTCGAATTCGTCCGGACGCGTGAGAATCTGCTGAAGGAAAATGTCGGCGATGGTATCCTTCACGAGCACTTTTCCGTTGGAACGGCCCCCGCAGTCGTCCCAGGTCACGGCGGCCTCCGAAAATTCCTCGCGGACGAGGCCGTAGCCCCACTCGCGGAACGCGCCTTCCGTATATTTCATGATGTTGCCCTTATGGACGAGCGTCACCGACTTCCGTCCATGGCGGATCGCATAGTCCAACGCGGCGCGAACGATGCGTTTCGTGCCGGTCTTGCTGATGGGCTTGACGCCCAGGCCGGAATCCGGCCGGATATCCCATCCCAATTCCTGCCGGGCAAAGGCCAGCAGTTTCTTCGCATCTTCCGAGCCTTCCTGCAACTCATATCCGGAATACACGTCTTCCGTGTTTTCGCGGAAAATAACCATATCCACCCGTTCGGGCGTCCGCACCGGACTGGGCACGCCATCGAAATAGCGCACGGGGCGCACGCAGGCAAAAAGATCCAGTTCCCTCCGAAGCGCCACGTTCAGGCTGCGGAAACCGCCGCCGACCGGCGTCGTCAAAGGGCCTTTGATGGCTATCCGATACTCCCGGATGGCCTCGAGCGTTTCGTCGGGTAGATACGAACCGCACACCGCGTTTCCCTTCTCGCCCGCATAGACTTCCATCCAGGCCACGGCGCGCCGGTTGCCGTAACAATGCTTCACCGCGGCGTCGAACACAAAACGCGAAGCGCGCCAGATATCCGGACCGATCCCGTCGCCCTCGATAAACGCCAGAATGGGGTGGTCGGGCGTTTGCAGAACGCCGTTTTTCGACGTAATTTTCTCGCCGGCGGGCGTTTTGATATGCGGATACTCAGGCATTGGCTCTTCTCCTGGCGGTTGCACCGGTCTTGGCGCCGGTTTGATCCTCGGAATACAGGCCCAGCAACGGCCGCATGTTCAATCCCGTGTAGATTTGCCTCGGCCGGTGGATCTTTTCGCCGGTGTTCAGGTGCATCTCGCGCCAATGCGCAATCCAACCCGGAATGCGGCCCAACGCAAACATGACCGTGAACATGTTCGTCGGAATGCCCATGGCCCGGTAAATAATGCCGCTGTAAAAGTCCACGTTCGGATACAGTTTCCGCGAAACGAAGAAATCGTCTTCCAGCACGATCTCCTCGATGTTCTTGGCAAGTTCCACCAGCGGATCGTGGATGCCCAGTTCGTTCAGGATTCTATCCATGGACGCCTTCAGAATGCGCGACCGCGGATCGTGGTTCTTGTAGACCCGGTGACCGAAACCCATGAGCAACGCCTCTTTCCGCTTGACCCGATCGATGAAAACCCGGTAATTGCCCCCGTCCGCCTGGATGCCTTCGAGCATTTCGATGACGGCCTGGTTGGCCCCGCCGTGCAACGGTCCCCACAACGCGCAAATTCCCGCGGACACCGCCGAGAAGAGATTTGTGCGGCTGCTGCAGGCCATTCGGACGGTGGACGTGCTGCAATTCTGCTCGTGATCCGCATGGACGATCAGCAGCATGTTGAGCGCCTCTTCGAGGACCGGCGGAACCACGTATTCCTCGGCGGGCGTCGCAAACATCATCCGCAGGAAATTCGCGGCATAACTGAATTCGGTGCGTGGATAGATGCGCGGCTGACCGATGGACTTTTTGTACGAAAATGCCGCGATGGTCTTTGCTTGGGCCAACAGACGGACAATGTTGAGATCCGTTTCCTCCTCGCTGTCGAAATGAGGGTAATAAGCGGAAAGCGACGCCACCATGGCCGACAAAATGGCCATGGGATGCGCCTGCGGCGGGAACCCCTCGAAGAACTTGAGCAGATCCTCGTGAATATAACTGTTCAGCGTCAGTTTGCGGCGCCACTCGGCGGACTGTTCCCGGTTGGGCAGATGCCCGTAAATGAGAAGATGCGCTACCGCGGGAAATTTTGCACGAACCGCCAGTTCCTCGATCGGATAGCCCCGGTACCGCAAAATGCCCTTGTCGCCGTCCACGAAAGTTATATCGCTTTTGCACGACGCCGTGTTGGCATACCCCGGATCGTAGGTCACGAGGCCCGTCTTGTCGCGCAAGGACGATATGTCCATCGCACGCTCGCCTTCCGAACCCTCGATAACCGGAAACTCGTGTTCCTGTCCGTCCACCGTCAATTTCACATTGTTCTTCATGGGCGCCGTTTCTCCTGTATGTGTTGGAATATCAATCCGACAATCACGTTCAGCCCTGCAGAAAGGCTATTCACCATATCTGCCTTTTCCAAATCCAGGCACAACCCGGCAACAAGGAAGGTTATGCCAACCTCTCCAAGCAAGAGTGACGCCAATTTTCATAAAAAAACCAGCCAAAAAAGCAATAGGTGTAAGATCCTAAAAGACAATGAATTACATTGGAAGCGCTCCGACGCGCACGAATTTCTTCTTCCACGATCTATCCTTGGGCTTACGGAAATCCGCAACCCATAAACCGGATTTTCGCATATCATTGTCTGGTTATTGACTTTTTCTGCTGTCATTGCCACAATACTGTCGCTTATGATAAAAAATGAAAAACCAACCGGAAGGCATCGTCCGGCGTGATTCTGCGAAATCCCGTCATCGCGGCCAAGCGTCTTCGTTGGCGCTTGGTATCAGTGCCCCTGTATGTAAAGGTTTTCGGCATAGGTCTGCTGATTAGCATTCTGTTTGCCACGATTGCCTTTTACGTCATGCGGCGCAGTGTCTTCGACGCGCACTATCAGGTGCGCGGGGAAATGGCGTTGTCGGTGGCGCTTTCCTTGTCGGCCCGCCTCGAATCCGCCGACCTCAATCAAAAATCAGTCATGGACCAAGCGTTGAACGAGACGATGACCGCCTTTCCAAGCGTTCGCTATATCGTCGTGCAGGATGCCGAAGGAACCCTCCTGTCGCACGGATTTACCTTCCCGCGCGAGGCGCCACCCGATCTGGCCCAACAAAACGGCGATCTCTGCTCCCGGTGCCATGAAAGCCTGTCGCCGGTGGAAATCCCCGAAGAATTGCTGGAAGTGCAACCGCAGGTGGTCCTGCCGTCGGGAGGGCTTCGGGCCTACCGGCGTTCCGAGGGGCTAGTCCTCGAAGTGACCGTGCCGATCGGCGACGGAAGCCGCGCCTCCGTCCGCTTGGGGGTGGGCGACAAGCGGCTGGGGCGTGATCTCGCGACAGTCAACCGCGCCATTCTGGTCGGCATGGGTTTGTGCCTGCTGGCGTCGGTCTGTTCAGCCCTGCTGCTGACCTACGTCCTCGGAAAACCCATCAACGCCCTGCTCGAGGCCACCAAAATCGTCGCAAAAGGCGATTTCAGCGTGCGCGCTCCCGTTGATTCCGACGACGAACTGGGCCGCCTGGCCGTGGCGTTCAACCGGATGACGGAAGGTCTGGAGGAGTCGCGGCGCCGCATTCTTCGCGCGGACCGCCTGGCGTCCATCGGCCAGTTCGCGGCGGGAGTCGCCCACGAAATCAACAACCCCTTGGACGGCGTATTGAGTTGTCTCGAACGCCTGCAGCGCGACCCGGCGAACCTTTCGCAAAATCTGGATTATCTCGACATGATGAAGCATGCGCTCCGTCGCGTTTCGGGCGTGATTCAACGGCTGCTGGACTATTCCCAGCAGCGCGGAATGAATTTGAAACCGGAACACGCCGGCGCCATCCTCGAAAACGTTGCCGCTTTGATTCGTGTCATGGCGCGCCAGAAGGCGATCGAAATCGAAATGGACGTTCCCGACGACATCCCGGCGATAATGTGCGATCGCTATTATATGGAACAGGCTTTTCTCAACCTGGCCTTGAACGGATTGTCTGCCATCGAGGAGGGCGCGCCTCCGGATGCAGGCGCCATGGCCCGCGGCACGCTGACGTTTCGTGTGCGGACCGATCCGGCGCCCGCGGGAATGCCGCGCGTCCGCGTTGACGTTGAAGACAACGGATGTGGAATTGCGCCCGAACACCTGCCCAGGATATTCGATGCCTTTTACACGACAAAGGACCCGGGAAAGGGAACCGGGCTTGGGCTGGCCATCGTCAGGGAAATTGTCGAGGTTCATTCCGGCACAATCGAAGTGGAGTCAACCGTGGGAAAAGGCGCCGTGTTTCATGTCTACTTGCCGGCCGCGGATGCCTGGGATCAAACCGTCGGCAACGAAAGGGCGTTTTCAGCATGAAAATTCTCCTGGTGGACGACGAACGCATCAAACGGACCGCCCTGCGCGACGACTTGGTCGAGGCGGGGTATGAAACCGACGTGGCCGCCTGCGCCGAGGAAGGACTGGTCCACTTGCAGGCCGAACGTTTCGACGTGGTGGTGACCGATCTGCGCATGAAAGCCATGGACGGGATCGTCTTCATGTCGGAAATCAAGCGGCGCTGGCCCGACACCGAAGTCATCATGATTACGGCCTATGCCTCGGTGGAAAATGCCGTACAGGCCATGAAACAGGGCGCATTCGACTACATCACGAAACCCTTTGAAAGCACGAAACTCATCCTAATCCTCGAAAAAATCGCCAAAATGCACGCGCTCAAGCGCGAAAACGCCTCGCTCAAGGCCGAACTGGCCAAGGCCACCCATCACGGCGAGATCATCGGCACAAGCCCCGCCATGAAAAACACCTTCGAACTGCTCGACATCGCCGTCGCCTGCGATGTGCCGGTTCTCCTCTGGGGCGAAACGGGAACCGGCAAGGAAATGTTTGCCACGGCCATTCACCGGCGCGGCGCGCGCAAAAAAAATCCCTTCGTGCGGGTAAGCTGCGCGGCGCTCTCGGAACAGTTGATGGAAAGCGAACTGTTCGGACACGAACGCGGCTCGTTCACCGGGGCTATTGACAGCAAGCCGGGCCGTTTCGAACTGGCGGACAAGGGCACCTTGTTCCTGGACGAAATAGACGACGTGCCGATGGGCATCCAGGTGAAATTGCTCCGTGTCTTGGAAGGCCACCCCTATGAACGCGTCGGCGGCGTCGCCTCGATTCAGGCCGACGTGCGGATTATCGCCGCCTCGAAGGTGGACCTGCGCAAGCGCGTGGCCGACAGCGCGTTTCGCAGCGACCTGTTTTACCGGCTCAACGTGTTTCCCATCTGGATCCCCCCCCTGCGGGACCGGCGCGAGGACATCCCGCTGCTGGCGGACCATTTCCTGAAACTGTACAGCACGCAGGAGACCCCGCCCAAAATGAACGACGAGGCCCTGAGTGTTTTATGGGACTATTCATGGCCGGGCAATGTCCGCGAACTGCAAAACGTCGTCAGGCGCGTACTCTTGCGACTGGGCAACCGGCTTGAAGTCGGCTGCCAGGATCTCCCCCCTGAAATCCGATGCGGCAACCTGGAGTCGCCGCAGGAAAATGGCCATCCGCAATCCTTCAAGAAAGCCATCGAGTCCAACGAACGCTCCCTCCTCATCGAAGCGCTGAAAAAAACCGGCGGGAATCAAAGCCGCGCCGCCGCAAGCCTTGGCATGAAATTGTCCACCTTCCGGGACAAACTCGCCAAGCACGGCATTCGCACTTTGGGGCAATCGCCTCAAGCCCCTGATAACGGCGACACACCCTCCGAAACGAAATAATAGAACCGAAATTCGACGGCCGAAAACCGATTACCCTCCGTTTACGCCATTCCGCAAACACCTTGCGGAGTTCCGTAAGGAACAGGCCGTTGTCTTGGAACGCTTGCCATGCCCTGCCATATCAAAAACGTCTGTAAGTCTTTTTTGAAAAATAAGTTATGCTCTTATAAACCGAATCCATAACGGTCTTTCCGGCGTTGGCCCCAAGATTGCTTATGCGATCCCGCGATGGTTATTCATGAACACAACGCGAAACAGATTTTTGCCGGACACGGCATACCGGTCACCGAGGGGGATATCGCTGCAACCCCCGGGGAAGCCGAGGTTATCGCTCGCCGAATCGGCAAGCCGGTCGTCGTCAAGGCCCAAGTGCATGTCGGGGGACGCGGCAAGGCCGGCGGGATCCTGTTTGCCGACGACCCGGAAACAGCCCGCGCCCAAGCCGAAAAAATTCTGGGCATGACTATCAAGGGGCTTCCGGTCCATGAGGTGCTGGTAACCACAGCGGAAAAGCCCCTCGCCGAATCGTACGTGGGTATCGTACTCGACCGAAACGCCAAGAAACCCGTGATCATGGTATCGTCCGCCGGCGGTGTGGATATCGAAGACGTGGCCGCCCGGACGCCGGAGAAAATTCGACGGCAGCACATCGATCCTGTCGAGGGAATACATCCCTACCAAGCACGCAGGCTGGCCTACTACCTCTACGACGATCCCGTGCTGGCCAAACAGGCCGCCGATATCATTCTGAAACTTTATGGCGTTTTCGAGGATTGCGACGCCTCCCTGGCCGAAATCAATCCGCTGATAGCCAATCCCGAAGGCAGGATTATCGCCCTCGACGCCAAGATGAACATAGACGACAACGCGTTGTACCGCCAGCCGGCCATTGCCTCCATGCGCGATCCCAAAGCGGAAGATCCGGCCGAAGCCGAAGCGCGTGAAGCGGGGCTGTCCTACATAAAACTGGGCGGAACGATAGGCTGTATCGTCAACGGGGCCGGGCTTGCCATGGCCACCATGGACCTCGTGAAGCGCTACGGCGGCGAACCGGCGAATTTCCTCGACATTGGCGGTTCCTCGAACCCCCAGAAAGTCGTGACGGCCATCAAAATCATCTTGTCGGACCCGAAAGTCCGCGCCATTCTAATCAATATCTTGGGCGGCATCACGCGGTGCGACGACGTCGCCACCGGAATCGTGGAAGCGTTCAGGCAGTTCCAGCCCGCCGTGCCCGTCGTGATTCGGCTGGCCGGCACCAACGAGGCCGCGGCGGCGGACATTCTCAGGCACACCGGCCTGCCCACCGCCCCATCCCTCGACGAAGTGGTCAAAAAGGCCATCGAAATGTCCCGCGCACAGGACTCCGCACAGGAACGGAGGAAATAATGTCCATTTTCGTTGACAGGGAGACTTGCGTCTTGGTTCAGGGCATTACGGGCCGGGACGGATCTTTCCACGCGCGGCAAATGAAAAACTACGGGACGAAGGTAGCCGCCGGCGTGACGCCGGGCAAAGGCGGCACGCTGGTGGACGGCATCCCCGTGTTCAACACGGTCGAAGAGGCGGCCGCGCGGTTCAGCATTGACGCGACGGCAATTTACGTTCCTCCGGCGCTGGCCGCGGACGCCATGTACGAAGCCGTGGATGCCGGGATCAAGTTGATTGTCTGCATCACGGAAGGCATCCCGGCGAACGAGATGATGCGCGTGTATGCGCGGGTCCGTGCGGCGGGTGTTCGGCTGATCGGCCCCAATTGCCCCGGCCTGATCACGCCGGGCGAGTGCAAGGTGGGCATCATGCCCGGATCGTTGGTCACGCCCGGAAATGTGGGCGTCGTCTCGCGTTCCGGCACCCTGACCTACGAGGCCATCTGGGCGCTGACGCAGGCGGGCATGGGCCAGACGACCTGCGTGGGCATCGGCGGCGATCCGATCATCGGCACGGATTTCGTCGCGTGCCTTGAAGCCTTCGAAAACGACCCGGCGACCGACGCGGTGGTCCTGATCGGAGAAATCGGCGGCAGCGACGAAGAAACCGCCGCCCGCTTCATCGAGCAGCACATGTCCAAGCCCGTCGTGGCGTTCATCGCCGGTCAGACGGCCCCGCCGGGCAAGCGAATGGGCCACGCCGGCGCGATCGTCATGGGATCCTCCGGTTCGGCGGCGGACAAAATCGCCGCGCTCAACCGCGCGGGCGTGCCGGTGGCCGGCTCGCCCACCGAATTGCCGGAATTCGTGGCCCGGGTCTTGAACCAAGACCTTGACGCGGTCCCCCGATCCGAACGAAAAGCGTACCAATATGCGTAACGAGTGTCCACAAAGCACTTTGACGAAATAAACCCAGGGAGAATGAGCGATGGAAGCAGTAAAGACGGTATCCGACGGCATGGCGATTTCCGCGGCAAGAACCACGGTTGATTACACGCGCAAGTCTCCAATCAAGATCAATCTGGCGTGGTGCAAGGGATGCGACATCTGCTCCGCCCTGTGTCCCCGCTGTGTGCTCGAACCGGACCGCAACCGCATGCCGGTCGTGGCGCATCCCGAAGAATGCACCCAGTGCGGCATTTGCTGGATGCACTGCCCGGATTTCGCCATCACGTCGAACGTCAACTGAGCGCCATTCTCGCGCGTGCTTTTGGGAAGGCCAAGATGCCGGCCAAAAAAAGACGTTTTCTTTTGGGAAACCAGGCGTGCGTCGAAGGCGCCATATACGCCGGGGTCCGCTTCTACGCGGGATATCCGATCACGCCCTCGACCGAGGTGGCCGAAGGCTGCGCGCGGGCATTTCCGAAACTGGGCGGGCGATTCATCCAGATGGAAGACGAAATCGCCTCGATCGGCGCCGTGATTGGCGCATCCATCGCGGGACTCAAGTCCATGACGGCCACGTCCGGCCCGGGCTACTCGCTCATGGTGGAAAACATCGGCTATGCCTACATGATCGAAGCCCCCTGCGTCATCGTGAACGTGCAGCGGGGAGGCCCCTCGACGGGCCTGCCGACCAAAGTGGGACAGGCCGACACGATGCAGGCCCGATGGGGCCCCCACGGCGACTATACGGCCATCGCCGTGGCCCCTTCGACCGTCGCCGAAACTTTCACCGAAACCGTGCGCGCCGTCAATCTTTCCGAGCGTTTTCGCACGCCCGTGACGATTCTGCTCGATGAAGTCATCGGCCACATGCAGGAAATGGTGTCGCTGCCGGAACCGGGCGAGTATGAAATCGTCAACCGGATCAAGCCCACCTGCGACCCGGACGAATACATGGCCTACGGCCCCACCGAGAACCTCGTGAATCCCTTGCCAGCCTACGGCGATGGGTACCGATGGTACGCGACCGGCCTCACGCACGACCCCCGCGGATTTCCCACCAATCGCCCGGACGAAATCGTTGTAACCCTCGACAAACTGCGCCACAAAATCGAGGATTACCAGGATGAAATCGAAAAACTGCGCCTCGATTGGATGGACGACGCCGAAGTGGCGATCGTCTCCTATGGCTCCGTTTCGCGCACCACCCTTGAAGCCGTCATGCAGGCGCGAGAAGCGGGGATCAAGGCCGGATGCGTCCAACTCTTGACGATTTGGCCGTTTCCATCGAAGCGTTTGCGCGAAATTCTGCTCAACACGCGCAACGTCATCGTCGCCGAACTGAACATGGGCCAACTCATCCACGAAGTCGAGCGCATGGCTCCGCGGACTGTTTCCGTGCATTCGCTCCTTCGATACGACGGCGAAATCTTCACCCCCGCGCAAATCATCGAAAAAATACAGGAGGTCTCGTCATGAGCGTCGTGGCCACGGAATCCCCTCCCAAGCGCCAAATGAAATCGGACGTTTTTCTGGACTACCTGCGCCCGCACAAGCGCTTTCCAAACCTCTGGTGCCCCGGCTGCGGCAACGGCATCGTCATGAGTTCCCTGGTTCGGGCCATCGAAAAATTGCGCATCCCGAAAGACGAAATCGCGCTCGTGTCGGGCATCGGTTGCAGCAGCCGCATGCCGGTCTATCTGGACTTTCAGGCGCTGCACACCACCCACGGACGGGCGCTGGCCTTCGCGACCGGCGTCAAGTTCGCACGGCCGGATCTCAAGGTCATCGTCATCACCGGCGACGGCGACGCGCTTTCGATCGGCGGCAACCACCTGATTCACGCCTGCCGGCGAAACATTGACATCACGACCATCCTGATCAACAACTACACCTACGGCATGACCGGCGGCCAGGTGTCGCCCACGACGCCGTCAGGCGCGTTCGCCACCACCACCCCCTACGGCAACGCGGAAAAAAATTTCGAGGCCTGTAGTCTCGCGCAGGGGGCCGGGGCGACGTTCGTCGCCCGGACCACCGTCTACCACACCCCGCAAATGGATCGCGTCATCACGGAAGCCATCTCGCACCGGGGCTTTTCGTTCGTCGAAATCATCTCGAACTGCCACACATACTACGGACGCCTGAACCGGCTGGGGCAGGCCACCGCCCTGCTCCGCATGTTTCAGGAAAAAGCCGCGTCGGTCAACCGGATCAAAAATGTTTCCCCCGAAGAAACCAAGGACCTGATCGTCACGGGCGTACTGCACCGCGACACGGAAAAGACGGAATTGTGCGACGAATACCAGAAACTGGTGGATCGCTTCACGAAAGGCAAAGAAGCATGAGCGCCGCGACCTTCCAGCAACTGCAAGTGCCCGCCGCGCGCTATGAAATCCGCCTTTCCGGTTCGGGCGGCCAAGGCATGATGCTGGCCGCGATGCTTTTATGCGAAGCGATCGGAAACGACTCTTCTTTGAACGTCGTCCAGACTAAATCCTACGGTCCGGAAGCGCGCGGAGGCGCTTCGAAAGCGGATATCGTCGTGTCCCCGACGGAAATCTACTACCCGAAACCGTTCCGGCTCGACCTGTTGCTGGCCATGACCCAGGAAGCGCTGGACAAATACTACCCGGATCTTCGCGAACAGGGCACGCTCATTCTTGACGAAACGCTTGTCGCCGATCCGCCCGATTGCCTGTATTTCGGCCTTCCGCTGACCCAGTTGGCCCGCGAGGAAGTGCAGAATGTCATGGTGGCCAACGTCATCTCGCTGGGCGCCATTGCCGCGATAACGGATATTGTCCCCCGTGAAGCGCTCATGCAGGCCGTTCTTGCCCGCGCGCCGAAGGGCACGGAAGAAAAAAACAAACTGGCCCTGGAAGTGGGTTTTCGGGAAGGCGCCGCGCTCCGGCAACAGGAACGCTATCGCAATGCGCCCATGCCGCCCGCATGGTTCCGGCGCGAACGAATGGCTCTCTGCGGGAAAGCGGGCTGATTAATGAAGCATGTTTGTGCATTTCGTATTGGATCCCTTGCAAAAGAATTGCTGGTGGGCGTTTCGGGAATCGTCCTAATCCTTTTCATTCTTGGACATTTGGCCGGAAACTTCTTTCTGTTCGCCGGTCCCGAACGTTTCAACGCCTACGCGAAGCATCTCCACTCGCTGGGGCCGTTGCTGTGGTTTGCCCGCCTGGGGCTTTTGGCGGCCTTCATTGTCCATGTCTCATTCGCAATTTGGCTCGCGATCGACAGCCGCGCGGCGCGCGCCACGCGGTACGCCGTCCGCCAAAAAGCGTGCGAACCCAATTTCGCCAAGCGGACCATGCTGTATTCGGGATTGACCCTCTTCGCGTTTCTCGTTTTCCACATCGCCGATTTCGCCCTTCGGGATCAGGCAGGTCCCGTATCCGTGCTGCCGGGCGGGCCTTTCGCGAGGGAAAGCCTCGGACTGTACGGCATCGTCTGGAATTCATTTGCCGATCCGCTGCATTCGGCGCTGTACATCGTGGCGCTGTGCGCGGTCGGACTCCATTTCAGCAACGCCGTGGCGGTAGTCTGGATGACGTTCGGCGTGTTGCCACGCTGCGGCATGACCGCGATAAAGCGCGCGGCGCAGGCGGCAGGCGCGCTGGTCGCTTTCGCGTTTATTTCAATACCCCTGTATGTGCTCGCGGCGACGTATCTGGCGCCGCTTCATCCTTGACCAGGCCATGAAAGACGGTATTATGGATTCTTCAACCGGCACGCTGGACGCGAAGATACCCGCCGGACCCATTGCGGAAAAGTGGTCGCGGCACAAGTTTGAAATCCGGCTTGTCAGTCCGGCCAACAAACCCAAATACACGCTGATTGTCGTCGGCACCGGGCTGGCCGGGGCGTCCGCCGCCGCTTCCCTGTCGGAATTGGGGTATCGCGTCAAGGTCTTCTGCCTGTGCGATTCGCCCCGCCGCGCCCACAGCATCTCCGCACAGGGCGGAATCAATGCGGCCAAGAATTACCAGAACGACGGCGACAGCGTCAGGCGCCTTTTCTACGATACAGTGAAGGGGGGCGATTTTCGCGCCCGCGAGGCGAACGTCTACCGCCTTGCGGAAGTGAGCGGCAACATCATTGACCAATGCGTCGCGCAGGGCGTGCCGTTTACCCGCGAATATTCCGGCTATCTCGACAACCGATCGTTCGGCGGCGCGCAAGTGTCCCGGACCTTCTACGCCAACGGTCAGACCGGCCAACAGTTGCTTTTGGGGGCCTATGGCGCGCTGATGAAAGAGGCGGCCCGCGGCAACGTGGAACTCACCCCGCGCCGCGAAATGCTCGATCTAATCGTGGCGGACAACCGCGCCGTGGGCATCGTTTGCCGGAACCTTGTCTCCGGCGGCATCGAAACGCACATGGCCGACGCGGTTATTCTCGCCACAGGCGGCTATGCGAACGTCTTTTATCTCTCGACGAATTCGGTCATGTCGAATGCGACCGCCGCGTGGCGCGCCCATAAGCGCGGCGCATATTTCGCCAATCCCTGCTTCACGCAGATTCACCCCACCTGCATCCCCGTCTCCGGCGAGCATCAGTCCAAACTCACCCTGATGAGCGAGGGTCTCCGCAACGACGGGCGGATCTGGGTGCCCCGAGCCAAGGGCGATGCGCGCCCCCCCGCCGAAATTCCCCATGAAGAACGCTGGTATTACCTCGAGGAACGGTATCCCAGTTTCGGCAATCTGGTGCCGCGCGACGTGGCGTCGCGCGCGGCCAAGCGCGTCTGCGACGACGGCCACGGCGTGCGCGGCGGATATGCCGTCTACCTCGATTTCGAGGATGCCCTCGCGCGGAAGGGCATCCAGTCGCTCGACGAAAAATACGGCAACCTCTTCGAGATGTATGAACGCATTACCGACGAGGATCCCCGCAAAACCCCCATGCGGATCTATCCGGCGGCCCATTACACCATGGGCGGCCTCTGGGTGGACTACAACCTGATGAGCACGCTTCCGGGCCTGTTCGTGATTGGCGAGGCCAATTTCTCCGACCACGGCGCGAACCGGCTCGGCGCCAGCGCGCTCATGCAGGGACTGGCCGACGGCTACTTCATCCTGCCATACACCATCGGCGACTTCCTGGCCGGCGCGGGAAAAGCGAATGCAGACGCCAATCACCCGTCCGCACGGGACGCGGCCCGTGAAACGCAGAAGCGACTGGACCGGCTTATCGGGCTAAAGGGCAAGAAGACGGTCCGCGAATTGCATCGCGAACTGGGTCTGCTGCTGTGGAACACGTGCGGCATGGCGCGTTCCGCCGACTCGTTGAACGAGGCGCTCAAACGGATACCGGAATTGCGCGAGGAGTTTTGGAACAACGTAAACGTTCTCGGTTCACAGGGATCGTTCAATCAACTCCTGGAAAGCGCGGGGCGCGTGGCGGATTTCCTCGAACTGGCCGAACTGATGTGCCGGGACGCGCTTGAACGAAACGAATCCTGCGGAAGCCACCTCCGCGAGGAATACCAGACGGACGAAGGCGAACCGCGGCGCAACGACGATGCATTCTGCCATGTGGCGGCATGGGAATACGATTCCGTATCCGAAACCCACAGGCTCCACAAGGAACCCCTCCGTTTTGAAGAGGTCAAGCTGGTTCAAAGGAGCTACGCTTGATGAACGAGAAAACCATCTCCATCACCCTGAAGGTTTGGCGCCAGGAAGGCCCGGAGGCCAAGGGACACCTCGAAACCCACGAAGCCCGGGACATTTCCACCGACATCTCCTTCCTCGAAATGCTCGACATCGTCAACGCCGGGCTGCAAAAAGCCGGCATCGAGCCCATCGCGTTCGAAAGCAATTG
>DAOTMJ010000068.1 GCA_035450225.1 Candidatus Hydrogenedentota bacterium | reverse complement strand
CGGACTTCCATATATGCGCCAAACGATCCCTCGGCCACAACCAAACCGTGCGCCCGCAATTCCCGAATCACCGTTTCATACAAGGGAATGGCTTGTTCGGGGCGTGCGGCCCGTGTGAACGAGGGGCGCCGGCCTTTGCGGCAATCGCCGTGCAACGTGAATTGTGAGATTACCAGCACGCCGCCGCCCACTTCCTGCACGGACAAATTGAACTTGCCCGCCTCGTCCTGAAAACAGCGAAGTCCGGCGATTTTACCGGCCATCTGCACCGCGTCCTGTTCGTCGTCATCCACATCAACACCGACAAAAACGAGCAGACCTTGGTCTATGGCGCCGATCGTGGCCCCGTTCACGGCCACCGAAGCCTCGCGAACCCGTTGTACCACCGCACGCATCTGGTGTTTCGTTCTCCGAACCCCATTGAGTCTAGCAGGCGTATCCGCGGCATTCAAAGGGAAATGTGCGTGTTCCGCCGGATAATCCCGCCGGCTTCTTGCCGGCACGCCGGCCGTCTTTTTATTCAAGCGTCCATCCGTCACGGTAGGGCGGGTTGATGAAGGCATTGGCCTCCGCATCATTGGTGAAGCGCATGGCCGCACCATCCCACAGTAACCGGCGATCAGGCAGCCGCATGGCCAGTACGCCCAGCAGCACCATTTCCGTCAACGCGCCGCCGTACTCGAAACTCGAACTCGCCGGCTTGCCGTCTTTACAGGCGCGAATCCAGTCATGCTCATGCGCTTCGCCCTTGACGCGGGGAATGGTCTCCTCGGGTTGTTTGTAGGATTGGCGAAGTTTCTTGGGCAAAAGGAGCGGGTTTCCCGCGCCGTGCGAACCATGCAGGATCGTGCCCTTGTCGCCAACCAGCAAGGCGCCGTTGGAATCGAACCGTTGGCGCGGGTCGAAATCACGCGGAAACGGCGGTTTGAGACGTCCGTCATACCAGGTCAAGCGTACGGGCGGCATTTTGCCCCGCGCCGGAAACTCATAGCGCACAATGCAGGCCCGCGGGTACGTCTCGTCGCTCACTTCCTTTTCCCAATGCGTGGTCGTAGCCTCGACGGACGTCGGATGACGGAGGTCCAGCGCCCAGAACGCCGGATCCAGAATATGACATCCCATGTCACCCAGCGCGCCCGTGCCAAACGCATACCAACCGCGCCATTGCATCGGATGGTAAATGGGATGATACGGACGGTACGGGGATGGCCCCAGCCACAGGTCCCAATCCAGCGACTCGGGCACGGCTGGTGTGTCGGCGGGCCGTTTCATAATCGGAAAAGTGGACCACGGATCACCGCCCACGGGCCGGTCGCTCCACGCGTGCACTTCGCGCACAGGGCCGATCGCGCCATCCGCGATCCATTCCTTGACCCGCCGGATTTCGTCGGACGAATGGCCTTGGTTGCCCATCTGCGTCTGAACCTTGCACTCGCGCGCCGTCTCCGTCAATCTCCGAACTTCATACAGGCTGTGCGCCAGCGGCTTCTGGCAATACACATGCTTGCCGAGTCGCATGGCCGCCATCGCGATGACTGCATGTGTGTGGTCCGGCGTGGCAATGATGACCGCGTCAATGTTGTTTGCCTCGGCATCGAACATCTTGCGGAAATCTTTGTAACGCCGGGCCTGCGGATACGCCGCGAAAGTATTCGCCGCATAAGCGTCGTCCACGTCGCAAAGCGCCACGATGTTTTCCGCCGCGCATGCCTTCAGATTCGCGCCGCCCATGCCCCCCACTCCGACGGCGGCGATATTCAGTTTCTCGTTGGGCGACAATACGCCCGGCACAACCTGCGCCGTATTCACTCGCGTCGCGCAACCAGCCGCCGCCGCGCCCGACGCCACCACCGACAAAAAACTTCTTCTGGACAAC
The DNA here is from genome assembly GCA_035450225.1 of Candidatus Hydrogenedentota bacterium. Taxonomy (NCBI): domain Bacteria; kingdom Pseudomonadati; phylum Candidatus Hydrogenedentota; species Candidatus Hydrogenedentota bacterium. The sequence continues at coordinate 12,715 of DAOTMJ010000068.1, read as the reverse complement.
GATTGGTTTGCCACAGTCATTCCTCCTTCCGGGCTCCAGCCCGATCCAGCATAGCATGCCGGCCGCTTCCATTGTCTATTTCCATTGCAATATCGTCTCCAGATTTCAGTCGGTAGGCTCAACGTCCGGTTTTCCGTGAAAAACCCAATGAATGCCGTACAAGCCGAGGGCAACGGCAAGCAACCAGCCCCCCGCGCGCAGGGCCTGCGGGTCTTGCGAGGCCAACACGCCCAGGCAGGTCATTGCGCCCACAACAGGCACTGCAACCGGAATGCGGAAAATGGGGGCGGGATAAGCCCGGTCGCGCTTGACGCGAATCAAGGCCACATGCAACAGGAAGAAGACGACCAGCAAAAAGGTCGAAGCGCCGGCCGCAAGCGTTTTGATATCGCGGAACAGCACCAGAAGCGTAACTACGACCCCGGCGGAAAGACCGATGCCGGCCACGGGGGTCCGCCACACCGGATGGACGTATGCCAGCGCGGCCGGCAACAGGCGGCCTTCGCCGCGCGCCATGCCGTAGAGCAGGCGCGACGCCATGATCAGGTTCAGCAAGGCCGTGTTGAATGCCGCGAAAACAGGGATCGCCGAGTAAATCCAATCCGGGAAATTCGGCGCCGCTTGGCGCACAACATCCAGGAGCGGCGTCCGGCTCGGCGCCAATTCGGCGGGGGTGAGCACCGACACCGCTATCAGCGCAATGATGCAATACAGCACCGTGGTGATTGCGATGGCCAAACAGATGCTCAAAGGGATGTTTCGTTCGGGACGATGCGCTTCTTCGCTCAGATTGACCAGATCCTCGAATCCGATGAAGGCGTAAAACGTGATTGCCGCGCCGGTCATGACGGCGAAACCGCCCCAGGCATTCGCTTCCATTGGAACGGCCGGGGTCCAATCGAAATAATGGACCGCGCCGATGAAACGAATGCCCAGCATTACAATAATCAACAGTCCCGAAAGTTCAATGACCGTACAAAAGGCATTGGCAACGGAGGACAACTCGATGCCGCGAGCGGCGATCGCTGCGAGCAACACGACGAACAGGAGCGGTACGGCATGGTCGGCCCAAATGGGCGGCGCGCCGGGAAACGGCGCCAGGGCATATTGCGCGATCACGCGCGCGCCGGTTGCCATTGAAAACAAACCCGAAAGCGCCACGAAGAAGATGACCAGAAACGTCGCCAGCGGCAGCCGGTATACCGTGTGGCAGAAGTGCGCCGCGCCGCCCGCCCGAGGAAAACGCGAGGCCAGTTCGGCATAGGTCAGCCCCGTCAATCCCGCGGTAATTCCCGCCAGCACGTACGACAGCCACGCCGCATTTCCAACGGTTCCCGCAACACGGCCAATCAGCCCGTAAACCCCGATCCCCAAGATATCGCCCACGCCGAACGCCGTCAACGCCAGCAACCCCAGCGACCGCTTCAGTTGGGGAGTGCATTCCGGGGAAACCATTCAGTTCGCCTTCGGATGATCCGCCCGATCCGCCGGATCGGTCGGATCAATCGGATCGGTCGGATCCCAGGAACCGTCTTCCGTTGCCAGGCTGTGGAAGGCCTCGCGGATCCACTGGTAATTCCGTTCGCTCATCCCAAGACTGGCATAATCCTCCACGTAGGCGATGAATCCCCCGTGGAACACGCCCAGCGTGTCGCGCAGAAAGCGCGCATAGGCAAAAATCTCTTCCCGTGTGCCGCTGATGGCGCGCCGCTGATGATCGATCGAGCAGCAGAAACAGACCTTCCCGCCGAATTCGCGCGCCAGCCATTCTACCCCAAGCAGATCCGGTTGCAGCAGTTCAATCACGTCCACGCCGATATCAATGAGATCGCCGATGATGGCCGAAACATCCCCGCAGGAATGGAACCACACCTTTTTGCCGGCCTTGCGTATCGAATCGAATTGGGCCGCATAGCGCGGACGAAACACTTCCCGCCACAGTTCGAGTGAAACCATCAGGCCCTTCTGCGTGCCCCAGTCGTCGCCAAACGCCACGCAATCCACGGGATACCGCAGCGCCTGTTCGATGATCTGGTTTTCGAAATCGAACACAAAATCAATCACCCGCCCGGCGCGCGCGCGATCCGTGTATAGATCCGTCAGCAGGTTCTCATAACCACGTAAAAACGTGGCCTGATTGAAACCCGATATTCCCAGGCCAAACCGGATGAAGCGGTCCGGCCATTGCGCAATCTGTGTATCGAGCCGATCGAAACGGCCCGCCGCGTACGGAGCCGGCGGCGCATAGGATGTAATGGCCTCCGGGTTCGACAAGGGATGAATCTTCGGTTGTCCCATTGTTTTATCCAAGACTTCCCACACGAAACCCCATTCCGTCATCCCCGGCTCGGCCGGCGTAAAACCCGCGGCCGGCGCGTATCCAACGCCGATGCAATCCGAACAATCAAAATCCCGGTTGCAGTAGGTGATAGGCAGGCGAGGCGGATCCCGGCGCTCAATCGCCCGCAGCACAATGTCCTTCCGCGTCACGGTATTTCGTCCTTTTACATTATTGGGGCGTTCAATGTTGTAATTCGATCCGGCCCATTGTTTCGCGAAAAGCGCGATCGCCGCCGGCCAACAGAATAAACAACCGCATGCCCGTCGTTCCGGATCCACTTGCACCACGCCCCGGATTGTTCGGCACAACGCAAACCTCCGTGGGTCAGCCTTCGGCGTCGGCGCCGAAAATGTCCACCCCGCCGGCATATTCGAGTTCGGCCAAAGCAAGAATATGATCAATCCGATCGAAGGAAAGCCCGAGACTCTGATACACGGCATGGTCAATCGGCGGCATGGTCATGTCGCCGGGCCATCCGTATCCCATGCCTCGCGCCAGAATGTCGGCCAGATGGACAATGGCCGTCGCCGTTGGGTGGCTCTTCGACAAGCCGGGTTCATGGTGGTGGACGATGGGGTCGCGGAGACACGCGGGCAGGCGCCATTGGTGGGCGACCCATCCCGCAACCGACGCATGATCCGCCCCGAACACCTCCGTTTCAGCCGCCGCGATATGGCATCCTTTCAACTGCGCCGTCTTGATCGCGATATCGTACTCGGCCTTTGCGACAAACGACAGGACGGCCTTGCCAAAATCGTGAAGCAGACCCGCGATCATGATTTCTTCCACGTCGGGCAACGCCAGTTCCCGGGCGATGCGGCGGCTGACGATCGCGCAGCCCAAACTATGTTCCCACAAACCGACCGTCTGTTTTGCAAAGGCGTCGAACACGGCCGTACTGAGGACAAGCCCTTTTACCACGTTAAAACCAAGAAGGACCAGCGCGTGCGTCACGTTGGCGATTCGGGTGGGGAAACCGTACACGGGCGAATTGACCAGCCGAAGGATGCGCGAGCTCAAAACCTGATCTTTGGAAATAATCTCCGCGATATCGCCCGCGCTTGAATCCTGGTCTTCGACCAAAAGACCGACGCTTCGAATGATCCCGGGCAGCGTCGGCATGTTCGACAGGGCCGCCACCCGCTTTTCAAGTTGTTCAACCGTGATCGCCACGCACATACTCCCGGCGCCGGATGCCGCGCCCGCAGTGTTTGTTCGCAACATTCACGATCCGCGCGCGGCGCATGGATGTTGCCCACAAAGAAATCATACCCCGGATTGAGACATGGCGGCCGGACCGTCCTGTTGCGTTTCCTGTTCAAGTATCAGGAGATTGAGCCGGTTCTCGAAGATCGCCTTGAGTTGCAGCAGCAACGAATCTTCAATTCCCTCGAATCGCTGGTTCAATTTGTCGAGACGTTCCCGCGGGGTAGGGCCATGTTCACGGCCGCCTTCCACGACAACCGACTCGATCCCCGCCGCGCGCAGACGTTCGATGATCCGTTCCGTAAGCCGCAATCCGGCCGGGCATAACACCGCGCCGCCCGCATTGGTCACCGGGCGCGCCAACACACGGCCCGCCTGAACCATGCCCATGCCCAGAAGTTCCAAAGCGCAATCTCCACGGCTTTAGGCCATTTTGCCTGTCAAAGGCATTGTAGGCCACGTTTTCCCGTTGTGTCAAAACCGTGCCATCGCCATACGATCCGGGAAAAACGCCCTTTCGCGTCATTTTTTCAAGTTCCTTTGTCCCGGAATCGAACCGTCTGTTATGCTCCTTTTCACGGAAGGAACGGACAGCCCCAGGATACCGGCCCGGCACAAAGGGAAAGCGCCCATTGGGCAATGGCAACGGAATGAATATGCCCGCGCATACGGATCATGAACGAAATGAACGCCGTGAAAACGGACTGGCCATGCCCGGCGGCAGGCGATGCCGCGAATGGATTTTGGTCTTGGCGATCTTTGTCGTCGCCACGGCCGGCAGTTGGGGATACATGACCGCTTCCGGGTTGCGGCCGGGCACCAATGAGGGGGACACCTATCTGGAAATCGCCTCCGCCGCCCGCTGGACCCTGGGATACGGATTTCGCGAACCGCCGGGTTCGCCGATATACCTCATTTATTCGCCGGCGTTTTTTTTCTTCTGCTTGCAACGGATTGATTTTCTGATGGAAAAGGCGGATGCCCTGCCCAGGGATCAGGCGCCGCCTCCGATGCTGTTTCCCTTTGAAGGCGATCCCAAGTTCATCTACGACCGGCTTTATCTTTTGTATTGCATGGGACTGCTCTGGAAAGTGACAGGCATTTCCTGGTCGTCCCTGAATTATCTGGTCGCGATCTTCGCCGGGCTTTCCGCCATCGCCGGTTATGGGCTGTTCCGCCTGGGAATGGGCCGCATCCTTGCAACGATTGCAACGGCATTCTTCATTTCCTCGCCCGTTTTCTTGAACGTTCTCCCGCGAATGCGGGATTTGGCCAAAGCGCCGTTTTTTCTTGCCGCGATCCTGGTCGTGGGCATTCTGCTGGCCAAGACGCCGGGCAAGCGGGCGCTAGCCGCGCTGGCCGCGGGCGCCGGCCTGTTGTGCGGCGCGGGAATGGGATTCCGCCCGGACATTCTCGTCCTGCCTCCCGCGCTGCTCGCCGCATTCTTGTTTGCGCCGGCGGCAGCACGGCATACCCTCGGATTTCGCGGTGTCTTGGTGGGCCTTTTTCTGTTCTGCTTCCTGGTTCCCGCGTTTCCCGTATTGAAAATGAACCGGGAAACAGGCGGCGGAAACAGCCCGTTCTATCTGCTGCAGGGATTTTCGCACCGCATGATGGCCGACATGGATATGAGTCGCGCTTCTTACGGGCCATTCTGTTCGGATGACGATTTCCTTATCCATGCCGGCATCACCCAGTATGCGCTCCATTCCGGCATGTGGAATCCAACGGCCAGACGTGCAACGCAATGGGCCCTTGGCGCAGCGGCGCTGCCGCTCTTGCCGGCCAGTCCGCTCACCTCCCTGGCATGGGTCAACTTTCTTCGGCAATGGAAAACAGATTTGGATTTCTGGAATGAGGACTCCTCGCGGGTGACGCGTTCGATGATGCGCGACCTGGCCTCCACGTTTCCCGCCGATTTCGCGACGCGGTGGCTGGGGGCGACGTTGCGCTGCATCCGGGGCATCCAAGGTAGAAATTTCGCGCCCAACACATCGAATCCGGTCATGGATTTCTCATTCAAAGCGCACCAACCCTTCGCCGAACACTGGCGGAAATACAGCTTGGGCTATGGCGCCTTGGCCTTGTCCCTGATTGTGGCGCGCGATCTCCGGATGGGGCTGGGCATGGCGATCCTGCTGCTCTACTTCTGCGGTTATACGAGCCTTGGTTTTCAGCCACGGCATGTGTTTCACATGGATTGCGTGTCCGTGTGGCTGGCCGGATTTCTTTTGAGCCAAGGCATCCGTTTGCCCGGCCGAATCGTTTCTTTCCATCGCCGGTTCCCCTTTATCCACCCACGGCCTTTGCCGGGCATTTTCCTGTCCGAAATAGCCGGCCGTCTGCTGTTTTTTGCGACGGCGGGCATCCTCTTTCTGGCGGTTCCGATCCTCACGATACGATTATGGCAGGACTATCGCGTGGAAAAGATCATCACCCGTTACCAAACCGCCGATCTCGAACCGTTGCCCATCATACAAACACCGCAACCAGACGGCACAATCCTGTATTCGCCGGCATCCCTGCCCGATTTCAGGCGATCCCTCTTTTCCCCGGAAATTCTCTGCGAGTATCTGGTATTGGAATTTCAGCCCGCCAACAACGGGGATTCTCTGCAAATACAATACGAGGGATCGCGGGTGGAACTGGATCACCGCGATATTCCCCCCCGTTTTGAACCGGCCGTTCCCGCCGTCATCCGTTATTTCTTCCCTGTCTACAGTTTTTCAAAGGGTTTCCAAGATCGCACGAGCGCCGGTTTTGGGCTGCCCGACTTCGCCGGCATCGCCGTGCCGGCTTCCGTGTCGGTCAAGGGGCTTTACCGGGTGCGAAACAAAAGCCATTTTCCATTGCTGATGAATGTCTGGCTGCCGGATGACATTCGGCTGTTCAAAAGGCATTACGCGCTGTCGCTGGCCCCCTAATCGCACCGGCCGATTCGTCCACGACGGGAAAAACGGGCCGTTCCATTGGATGACGCACGCATCATAAGGTATGATTCATGACGTCGGCGCAGGCCGACGCGGCACGAGAAAGCGTCATGAACGGGCATTATGATTTATTTGGGCATCAGCGAGGATTTGTTCGATTCGGGTGTCGCTCTTTGCGACGATTCCCGTATCCTGTTCGCCGCCAATGAGGAACGGTACACCCGCCGAAAGAACGAGGGGGGCTTTCCGCACAGGACGCTGGAAGCCGCCTTCGCCTGCGCCGGCATCGCCCCTGCCGACGTGGACCGCATCGTTTTTTCCGGGATCATGACGCCGCCGGCGCTCGTTCGCCTGTTTCCGCGCCTGCACGACTGGCTGTTCGATGCCCTGCGCCAGCGCGAACGAACCCTCTTCAAGCGATTGATGAACGCCGTCATGTTCATGACCCCGGTATCCCATACCCGGCCGGGTTCGACAATACCCGCCGCCATCAAGCGGCTGCTGCCCCTGATTGCGCGCAGAAGCCTGCCCGCATCGCTGCGCAAAAAAGACATTTCGTTCGTCGAACATCATCATGCCCACGCATACGGTGCGTGGAGCATGTCGGGATATTCCCGCGCGCTCGCGATAACCGCCGATGGAATGGGCGACGGCGTGTCATTGACCGTTTCATTGTGCGAGGAGGGAAAAGGCGTGGAGCGGCTATGGACGGCCCCCTCGCTCAGTTCGTTCGGCCTCTTCTTCGAAATGCTGACCGAGGCTTTTGGATTCGTCTCATGCCGCGATGAAGGCAAATTGACGGGGCTGGCCGCCCACGGCGATCCGGCGCGTGTCGCCGTGCCGCCGCCCTTCCAGTTTCGCGATGGACAACTCCTCTACACCGGTCCCTTGGGTCTTCGGGGCGCCGATTGGGCCCGGCAGGTCCTGTTGACGAAGTACAGCCGGGAAGACATCAGCGCATGGGCCCAGAATCTACTGGAAACGCACATCACGAACATCGCCCGGCATTGGCTGAAGCAAACCAGCACCTCGCGACTGGTCGTTGCGGGCGGCGTGTTCGCCAACGTGAAACTCAACCAGCGGCTGCATGAAATGGACGAGGTGGAGCAACTGTTCGTATATCCGAACATGGGCGACGGCGGCTTGAGTTTGGGCGCCATTCGGGCGGACACACACGCGGTCCCGCAGGCCGTTGACAACGTCTTTCTGGGCGACGGCTTTGCCGAATCCGAAATCCCCTCCATGCTGCGGGCCGCGGAGTTGCCTTTTGAACAGGTCGAAGATTCGGAAACGGCCGTTGCGGATCTCGTGGCGCGGGGAAAGATTGTCGCCCGTTGCCAAGGCCGCATGGAATGGGGACCGCGCGCCCTTGGAAACCGTTCCATTCTGGTTCGCGCATCCGACCGGACACAGGCGGACCGCCTAAACAAACTGCTCGCACGAAGCGATTTTATGCCATTCGCGCCGGCATTGCTCGCGGAAGATGCCCCGGAATGGCTGGAAGGCTACGAATCCGCACGCCACGCCGCCGAATTCATGACGGTCTGTTTTCGTTGCAATCCGCGCATGAAAAACGAACATCCCGCCGTCGTCCATGTGGACGGCACCGCGCGGGCGCAACTGGTCGCGCGCGACAACAATCCGGGGTTCCATCAAATTTTGCGGCGCCTTAAGGAAAAAACCGGATCGAGCGTTATCCTTAACACCAGTTTCAATATCCACGAGGATCCCATCGTCCGCACTCCCCAGGAAGCCATTGACACGTTCAAGCGGGCACGACTCGATTTCCTGGCCATGGGAAACTGCATCGCCGGCCAGCCGAAGGACGATCCGGAAAACCTGCGGCCCTGACGAGGCAAACACGTAACGACCAAGGCATTTGCCACGCGTTGCCATGCGGTGATATGCTGTCTGAACGCGCCGGAATAACCATGGAGTGAACAATGTTGTACTTCAAAACGAGCCAGCCTATCCCCGGATCGGGCGATGCCTGGATGTATTATGAATGCACGGACGACAAACGGATTGTCCGATATGTCACCCACATACCGGCGACGAACAAAACAGAACGGGTTCCGGATCCCGTGGTAAAAAAACTGTACCGGCCCGAACTCTTGTTGCCGTCGTCCCGGGATGAATTCGAACAGTTTTGGGCGATGCCCTAAGGCGGCCCGGTTGCCATGCGCCACGCAAGGGTATTATTTCTTCGGTTACAACCCACGCGCGCCGCATGCAAAAGTTGAGGACAAAGAACGAACAACCACAATCGAAAGGTTCCCATCATGGCAGACAAGCATTTCTCGTTGGATATGACCATCGCCCAGGCGATGCAGGTGCATCCGCGCGCCGCGGAAGTTTTTGCCGCGTTTCATCTCGGTGGCTGCGCGCACTGCCATATCAACCAGGTTGAAACGCTGGACAACGTGTGCATGGCCTATGGCCTCGATCCCAACGAATTGCTCGAGGCCCTTGAAGGGATCATGGAAACAGCCGACGCCTCCTAAGGTTTGCGTTGAGCAATGCCGCCCCCCGAAGAATCTGCTCTGCGGCAACGAGGAATTCCGTGCGTATTTTGAATCCCTATCTCGACGCGTCCGTGCCCTGGCTGAAGGGCAACCTGCATACTCACACCACCAACAGTGACGGGCCGCACTCGCCGCAAAACACCGTGCGCGAATACGCCGAGCGCGGCTATGATTTTCTCATGCTGAGCGACCACGATCACCTGACCGTCTTGGACGGAATCGATCCCCATGGCATGGTCCTCATCCCGGGCAACGAGATCACGGCAAACGGGCCGCATATCCTGCATGTCGGCGCGCAATCCACCATACCGCCCCACACGGAACGCCAGCGCGTATTTGACGCCATCCAGGCCGATGGCGGCATGGCCGTGTGCAATCATCCAAACTGGGAATCCAGTTTCAATCATTGCCCGCAGGAACTGCTCGCCGCATGGGACGGCTATGCCGGCATCGAAATCTACAATGGCGTGGTCGAATGGCTGGAAGGCCGCCCTTGCGCAACCGACCGATGGGATCGCCTGCTGGCTTCGGGCAAGCGCATCTGGGGTTTCGCCCACGACGACTGCCACCGCGCCGAGGATATCGGCATTGCATGGCTGATGGCGCAATCGCGCGAACGTTCCCCCGAAGCCGTACTCGACGCGTTGCGGCATGGCCGGTTCTATGCCAGCACGGGCATCGAAATAACGCGAATCGAAACCGAAGACAACCGTATCCGGATAGAAACCCGCCATCCGTGCCGGATCAGCGTGTTCTCGGATTATGGATACCGGCGCGCCATGGCCGACGGAACCATGCTCGAATTCGCCGTCCCGCAAGCCCGCGCATACACTTACCTGCGCATCGAATGCGCCGGCCACTATGGCCGGGCAGCCTGGACCCAGCCCTTCTTCATCGAATAATCCCCGCAAATGTTGTTTTCAGGGAAGATGCGCAAGGAGATCAGGGACGTCAAGAACGCTAAAAAACCTTAAGGGCGGCAACCCTGCGATTATGTCATGGCAGCAGAAGAAGGGCGGCGATCAACTCACGACGAACAGGATCGTAAAGAAGTGGCTGATGCTGCCGGCCAGGACAAATACATGCCAGATGGAATGGCCGAAAGGCAGGCGTTCCCAGGCGTAAAAAACGACGCCGAACGTGTAAAACAGTCCGCCAATCAGCATGCCGATCAGGCCCCACCCGGGGATCATGGCCATGGCCGGCTTGATGGACAAAAGGGCAATCCAGCCCATGCCCAAATACAATGCGAGCGATAGCCGCTCGAAGCGCCCCATGTAAAACGCCTTGAGCAATACGCCGAAAACCGCCAGCGCCCATACCGCCGCAAACATGATCCAGCCCACCCCCCCGCGCATCGTCACCAGCGTAAACGGCGTATAGGTGCCCGCGATCAGCAAAAAAATCGCGACGTGATCCAGCCGGCGAAAGATTTCCTTGGCGCGCGGGGATTGAATGCCGTGATAGAGCGTCGAGGTGAGGAACAGTGCCACCAGCGTTGATCCGTAGATGCTCAACGACACAATGCGCCACGGATCGCCCTTCAGGCTGGCAAACACGACCAGCACGGTCAGCCCCGCGATGCTCAATGCGGCGCCGATGCCGTGGGTGACGCTATTGGCGATATCCTCGGCCAGCGAATATCTAAAACGCTTCACCTGACTTTTTCTCCCTTGTCTTCAAAACACCGGTACAATGACATATAATCCCCGGCTAGGTCAATAAATCAGGATCAGGACAATGACATGTCCGGCAGAAATCCGGCGATGCTTTGACTTGTTTGTCATTTGCGAGTATCATGCCGTCTACACAAAGCCACCGTAAAAAAGTGGCGCGGTCGAACGTGCGGGATATACGGTTCCACGTGTTTCTGAAAACGATCCAGGATGAAAAATGAGGTTTGCCATGAGATTCGTGATCGTGCTGTTGGTGTGCATGTCCTTCGTTGCCGTGGCGCAACCACCCCAGACCGACGCGGCGCCGGCCGATCCGGCCTCGCCGCCGGTTGCCATCGAAGACAAGGATGTCGCGTTGGTGGCCGACGATGTCCTGAAAGGATTCGAGACTTTTTGGGCCTCGGAAGAAAACGTGTCCGCCAATGCGCTGGCATTGGATATCCGCCAATGCGTAGAAACCGCCTTGTCCCGAAACGCCCAAGTGCTCGTGGCCGATGACGAGATAGCCGCGGCCAAGGCGAACATTGGACAGGCCGAATCGGCACGGCGTCCGCAGGTCAAGGTGCAGGAAGCCTTCATTCGCGTGGACGGCCTGCAGAACATCGAGATTCCCGGTCTTCTTGGCCGCCTGTTCGGCGGCGGCCTCAACTCTTTCCAAGGCAAGAAAGACCAGCGCCGCGACGTGTTGAGCATCTCGCAGGTCCTGTTCGCGGGCGGTCAAATCCAGGCGGCGGTCAAGGCATCCGAATATCTCGCGCAATCGAAGGAATGGACCAAACAGGCCAAGCTGAACACGCTCGAATTCGAGGTCAAGCAGGCCTATTACAATTGCCTGCTGGCCCGGGCGATGGTGCGCGTGGCGGATGAAAGCGTCGTCACGTTCAAACGCCATCTCGGCGACGCGGAAAAAATGCTCGAAGTGGGTCTCATCAGCAATTTCGAGGTGCTGCGCGCGAAGACCGAAGTGGGCGCTCGCGAAGCCGACCTGGTGGCCGCCGGAAATGCCGCCCGGCTCGCATTGATCAACTTGAGGCGCTTGCTGGCCCTGCCGGAAAACACCGATATCTCGCTCGTGGGCAAGATGGACTGGACGCCGTTGTCCGAAGCGCAGGATCAACTTGTCGCCGAGGCGCTGGAAACGCGCCCCGAATTGCAGGCGTTGAACAAGGGCCTCGCCGCGGCCAGCCAGAACATCAGACGCACCAAAGGACAGTTTCTGCCCAGCGCTGCCGCTTCCGCCACATGGACCAATGTGGACGGCGGCGGGCAAGCCCAACCCGACGGATGGACGCTGAGCGTGGGCGCGGAATGGCAGGTCTACGCCGGCGGCAAGCGACGCCACGACGTCGCGGAAGCCCGGGCCCAGAAAAGCAGCCTCGAACACCAGATCGAAGACGTGAAACGACTTATTGAACTCGATGTCCGCGCCGCCTACATCCAGGCCGAAGACGCCGCCGCGCGCGTCAAAAAGGAAAAAGGCACCGTCGAACTGGCCCGCGAGGGACGCCGGCTCGCCGAACTCCGTTTCCAAGAAGGCGTCGGAACACAAACGGAAATCCTGGATGCCGCGCTGGCCTTGACCGCCGCTGAGACGGCGCTGGTGCGCGCCGTGCACGATTACGCGGTGGCCGTCGCCGCGGTGGACAAGGCCGCTGGGCGCGGCTCGGTCAAATCCGTCGAAGCCGCCGGGCCGAACGTTTCCCGCGAGAAAAGCAATTAGGCAGAATCCTCCCTGTCCAAAATTACCGAAAAGAACTCAACGCAAAGGCGCGGAAGACCCAAAGAGGAGGTTGCTTGCCTTCTCCCGCAAGAATCTTTTCCACTTCCAAAAGAATAGGTCTGTACATGAGAGTACCGAGTTCTTGAGACAAAAGAATGAAACGTTCCACGAAGATTGGCGTTTCCGGGCAATTTCATGTTGGATCAGGTATCGAGTGCTTGAGGTGAAATTGAAAATGGCCGCTTGGTAGCGCCGATTTCCTAATCGGCATATCGTGTTTCAGCAAGCCGATTTGGAAATCGGCGTTACATTCCGAG
>DAOTMJ010000067.1 GCA_035450225.1 Candidatus Hydrogenedentota bacterium | reverse complement strand
AAATGAAGCCAACAAGATCCCGCCAACGGGATTTTTCTTAGCCGGGGATCGGGGGTGTTAATAAAACGCAAAGGTTTTCTTCCCGGTTTTTCTCTTTTGGAATACCGCAGAATTATCAGGATGGTGCTTGCTTTTTTTTATCGGCCTGTGTACAATTCCGAACGGGTGCAGTAGGTTTGAATACCGTAAAGGGTGTTTCCGTGTTCGTTCAGGAATGATGGGAAAACGAACGCGGCGTATCCGTGCAAGTAGCGAGGTCTTGTTTTAGTTGGTGAAACGCGCAGTTTTTTTGTGCGGTTTTTTCCTTCATTGAGGTGTTTTTTCGAAGAGGAGGGATTACGGGATGAATACACAACGAACAGAAAATACGATTTTTCATTTTTTGGGGGGGATTACGGGCATGATCTTCGCGTGGGGACTGATTGGCCTGCTTGTAGCAGGCACGGCCGCTGCCGATTTGTACTCAAGCACGGGCGCGCTCGGTGATTTTCAACCCTCAGGGGGCGATGTTGTGGAAATCAACACGGGCGCAACCCCGCCCACGATAAAAATCAACGGAGGCGCCCCCATCAACGGCGAAGTGGATAGCGATGTGGCGGTATTTCGTTTTCAAAACGTGAATGTGCCCAGCGGGGTCACGTTTCAGGCCATCGGTAATCGCCCATGCTCGATTGTCGCCCAATATGACATGTACTGGAATTCGAGTTTGAATGCCGGCGCCGATGATACCGGGGCGGCCGCAGGCCGATTCGGGGGCGGCGCAGGCGGCGCAGGCGGCGCGGGCGGCGCGGGTGGCGCGGGCGGCGCGGGCGGCGCGGGCGGTGCAGGCGGCCTGGGTGGTACGGGCGGCGCGGGTGGTTCCAAAGGAACCGGAACAGGCAACGGCATGCCCGGCGTGGGAGGTAGCGCAGGCGTTGTCGCCAGCAACGGCCAACCCGGTTCCCAGGGAAGCAACGGCCAAGACGGCGGTTTAGGACTCAAAGGGTATGGCGGCGACGGTTCAGGGGGAAACGGTGGCGCGAAAGGCAATAATACGACGACGGATGGTTTGGGTGGTTTAGGCGGATCCGGCGGAACGGCCGGGCCCGCAAACGGCATCACAGGGCAGGGAGGCGCTTCCGGTGGATTGATAGGGGATCCCGGTACAGGTGGTTCCGTGTGCAATGGCAATAACGGGGGAAATGGGACAACACCCGCACGGGCTACTTCGGCCGACGGAAAACAGGGCAGCGTGGGGGGAAATGCCATTTATACCAATATCAGCGCATTGGCTTCTTCTTTGAGCCTCGTGGCCGGTAATGGCGGCGGCGGCGGCGGCGGCGGCGCTGGTGGTGGTGGTGGCGGCGGCGGCGGTGGCGGCGGCGGCGGAGGAGGAGCCTCCGGCGGCGGCGGCGGAGGCGCGGCGGTGGCGCTGTTCAGTTACAGCACGGGCGGCGGAGGAGGAGGCGGCGGCGGCGGCGCGGGCGGCGGCGGCGGCGGCGCGGGCGGAGTCGGAGGTGGCGGTGGTGGCGGAGCAAGCGGTAAAAATGCCGGTGGTACAGGCATAAACGGTGTCGGCGCAGATGGCATCGCCAGTAGTACCCCGGTGACAGGCGGAACCACGGGCGGTAACGGCGCTACAGCCTCGGGCGGCTGGCCGGCAGTCGGCACGGGCGGAGGAGGAGGCGCGGGCGGCGCCGGAGGTAATGGCGGCAGCGGAGGCATCGGCGGCACAGGCGGTACCGGCGCATCGGGCGCATCCGGCGGCGGCGCATTTATTTTGGCGGCAAGAGGTTTGTTGTCCATCGGCAGCGGGGTGGTGTTGGACGTGTCGGCCGGCATTCCCGCCGAAGGAGGATCCGGCGGTACTAGTCTGGGCGGCGCCGGAGCCAGTGGAGCATTGGGCGCATCAGGCGGCAACGGCGGTATCGGCGGTTCCGATGGAACGACAAAAGCCGGTGACGGCGGAGCAGGCGGACAAGGCGGCAAAGGCGGCAACGGCGCCCCCGGCCAAGAAGGCGGACAAGGCGGCCGTGGCGGCAACTCCGGGTACGGAACACCGGGCATGATCAAACTGCAAGGTTCTGTCATCATCGCGCCGAACGCCACCATTCGCGCGGCCAATGTGGCCGACGCGGACCCCCTGCGCAACGGCGCATGCACCCTTATTTCCACCATGAATCCAACGTCGTTGGCCATGTACGACCCGGTCATAGGTTCCGGATCCGCCTATGAAACACCGACGCGCGGCGTTACGACCAATAACGCATGGCTTACGACCAATACCAACTCGCCCTATCAAGCCACGGCTTCAACGTATCCGCGCATTCCCACGATGTTGGGCGGACCGGCCGCACATGGCTGGTGTTTGCCGGCTTATTGGAACAAGACCGACCTCGATCTGCTTCTTCCCGACAATGGTGGTCTTCAATATTACACATTTACCCAATCCACGCCGGTAAAAGCCGTATTCAACGGTTACGATCAAGTGATGGTCAAGAACAGCGGAACCACCACACTGACCAATGTCGCCATCCGCGTTGGAACAGCGGCCGGCCAAAAGATTGCCGGCGCCCTGGGCGCCGAAGGCGAACTCGCGGCCGGTGGGGTGTGGACGACGACAGTAACAAGCGGCACCCCGGTAATCGCGGGACAATTGCCCACTATCGCCACACAACCGTCCGACAATTCGCTCAATTATGGGGCGACCGCCGAATTTGCGCTCACTCTGGCCACGGGCGCGGATCCGGTAAACGGTGTTCAATACCGATGGAAGAAAGTGGGCGGCGATTATCTTGTAAACGGCACAAAATACACGGGCGTGGACACCGACGTCCTGAACATTTACCAATGCGCCAATGCGGATGAAGGCGATTATGTCTGCGAAATCACCGCGCTGGGCGCCACCATCACTTCCGATCCAAAACATCTTACGGTGCAGGATCCAATAATTGTGGGCAATCCCAATTCGGCCACCAAAGATCCGACTGACAGCGTGAATTTCAGTGTTTCGGCCCAAGGGACGGCCGTTGCCTACCAGTGGCAGAAACGAGAAGGATCTGTCTGGGCCGACCTTGCCAATGGGGGAACCATTTCCGGCGCGACAACACCCACGTTGAATATCAGTTATGTGGTTCGTGCGGATGACGGCGGTTACCGGTGCGTCGTGACCGGCGCGGACGGCAGCCTGAATTCGGCGGAAGCGGTTCTGACCGTCAACGCGCCGCCGGTGATAGGCGTCCAACCGATCAGCCTGACCATCGATCCCACCACCACGGCCACGTTTACGGTCGTTCTAAGCGAAGGCAGCGAACCGCTATCGTACCAATGGAGCAAGGCCGGAACGCCATTGTCCAACGGTGGGCGCATCAGCGGAGCGGACACGGCCACGTTGCAAATCGCCAATGTCATCGAGGACGACGAAGGTTCTTATTCTTGCTCGATTAGCAATTCGGCGGGCGACAAGACCCTGTCGAATCCGACAACAACGCCAGCGACCCTGACCGTGAACAATCCGCCCGTCATAACCATGCAGCCGTCCCCGACGGCTTTGACAGTGGATTATGGCACGACTGTTGTCTACAACGTGTCGGCAACGGGAACGCTCCCCTTGACGTATCAATGGAAGAAAGACGGGATGGATCTGTCTGACGGTGGAAATATCTCCGGAGCCTCGACCGTTTCGCTTTCAATCGTCGCGGCCAATGCCGACGAGGGATCTTACACATGCCAAATTTCAAATTCGGCGGGCAACTTGACCACAAATCCCGTAACGAATCCCGTGACATTGGGCGTAATAGATCCCGTATTCACGACGCATCCGGCCAATCAGCAGGTATTGGCCGGAACGGATGCTACCTTCTCCGTGGCGGCAACGGGCACCGGCGCCATCTCGTATCAATGGCAGAAACGCAGCGGCGCTTCATGGATCGGCCTGTCCAATGACGTGAAATTCAGCGGCGTGGATACACCTTCGCTGACAGTATCGGAATGCGCGGAAGCGGACGAAGGAACATTCCGTTGCGTGATTTCCGGAACCGACGCGGGCATTGCCTCCGATTCGGCGACATTGACGGTAAACGATCCAGCCATTCTCACCCAGCCGCAAAGCGTAACGAAAAATCCGGGCGAGGCAGCCACTTTCCATGTGACGGCCGCCGGTACGGGCACGCTTTCCTACCAATGGCTCAAGGGCGGCATGCCAGTCGAAAACGGCGGAATCGTCAGCGGCGCGGACACCGACACCCTCGCCCTTTCAAGCGTCGCGGAAAGCGATCAGGGCAGTTATGTGTGCCGTGTGGCGGGCTTGCTCGGCTCGATCGATAGCAACGCGGCGATGCTCACCGTGAACGATCCGCCGGTGATTGCCGTTCAGCCGATCTCGCAGACTCTCGATCCGACCGATCCGGCGGAGTTTTCGCTTTCGATCAATGCGGGTACGCCACCGTTTTCCTATACATGG
Source organism: Candidatus Hydrogenedentota bacterium (assembly GCA_035450225.1). Classification (NCBI taxonomy): domain Bacteria; kingdom Pseudomonadati; phylum Candidatus Hydrogenedentota; species Candidatus Hydrogenedentota bacterium. The sequence goes on along the minus strand of DAOTMJ010000067.1, from coordinate 11,079 downwards.
AAACGTGATGCCGCGACGGTTGCATCCGGCACGCAAAACCTGTTTGTGTTTACCTACGGCATTGCAAGCGTAAGCGAGGCCGATCAGGGCGATTATACCTGCACAATCGCCAACATGGCAGAGCCGGGCGGTGTTGTGTCTTCGATTGCCTCGCTGAACGTGAACGATCCGCCGGTAATTACCTCGCATCCAGCCAGTCTAACACGCGATCCCATCCCGCCTAACAACACGGCGGCCTTCATGGTTGTGGCGGAGGGCGCCGAACCGCTGGCTTATCAATGGATGAAGAACGGGGTCAACATTCCGGATGCGACGCTGTCCACCCATGTCATCAATGGCGTTGCGGAAACCGATCAGGGCGTCTATACCTGCTTCGTAAGCAACTCCGCCGGCACGAAATCCAACGCAAACGTCACAAGCAATCCGGCGACCTTGTCCGTCAACGATCCGCCGGTGATTACGCTTCCGCCGGACGATGCGACGGTGGTTCCCGGCGAGACGGTCACATTTACGATAACCGCGTCGGGATCGCCCACGCTGAGTTATCGTTGGCGCAAAGGCGCAACGGATCTGGCCGACACGCCGGGCAAGTACAGCGGAACCGACACCCCGGTCCTGAACGTTTTGGATGCGGCCCAAGCGGACGAAGGCATGTATTCATGCGTGGTAAGCAACACGGCCGGAACAGCCCAATCGCCGGCCGCGCTCCTTTTCGTGAAGGATCCCGTAACCTTTACCACGCACCCGGTTTCGACAACGCGCGATTACAGCAAATCGGTCACGTTTACGGTGTCGGTCATCGGCACCATCCCGTTCACTTACCGGTGGACCAAGGATGGAAACGCGCTTTCCGACAGCGCCGAAATTTCCGGTTCGCAGACGGACACGCTGACCATCACGTCGTTGACCAATCTGGACGAGGGCGCCTACGTCTGCGAAGTAACCAACGATGTGGGCATGAATGCGTCCAATCCTGCGGTATTGACCGTAAACGATCCGGCCATCCTGGTCCAGCCTGAATCCAAGGTGATTTTGCCCGGAGGCAGCGGGGTCATCTTCTCGTTGACGGCCGCCGGCAGCGGAACCGTGGAATTCCAGTGGCAAAAGTTCAACGGAACCAATTGGGACAATCTGTCCGACGATGCGAAGTTTTCGGGAACGACCACAGCGGCGTTGAGCATTACGGACGCGGTGAAAGATCCGGACGAGGGCACATACCGTTGCGTGGTTCGAGGCGCTGACGGATATATTCCCTCCAATCCGGTCATGCTGACCGTAAGCGATCCCGCCATCGTCTCCAATCCGCAATCACAAACCGTCGATCCAGGATCCCAAGTCGTCTTCACCGTGGTGGTGGACCCTGGCAGCAGCGACTATCCCAACGGAATCAGTTACCGTTGGCAGCGGCAAGTGGGCGCCAGTTGGGTGGACATCCCGGGCGCCCTCGCCTATTCCTATACCATCCCTGTGGTGGCTGAATCGGATGAGGGTTATTACCGCTGTCACGTCAGCAACTCCGTGGGCGAGGTGGACACAAATCCCGCCTTCCTAAGCGTAAACGATCCGCCGATCGTTGACCGGGTGACCGTCACGCCGGAAAGCGGATTTGTCGAGATCGGCCAGTCCGTCGAGTTCACCGTCATAATGGCCAGCGGCACCGACAATCCCTTCAAGTACCAGTGGTACAAGGGTGTGAACGCCCTGATGAACGGCGGACGCATCACGGGCGCCAAGGCGCGCAAATTGACCATCAACGACGCTAGGGTTAGCGACGAGGGCAAGTATTGGTGTTATGTCACGAACACCACGCCTTATTCGGCATCGTCCGAACAGGTGGATCTCTTCGTGGGCAGCGCGCGGCTGGCGTTCACGGCCAACCCGCAAAACATCAAGCGGTATGTTGGTGATCGCGCGCGGTTCTCTGTAACGACCACGGGCGGGCGTCCGCCGTTTAGTTACCAGTGGTGGTTCGACAATGGGGCCAAGGCCATCGTGCGCGTCGGCGGAAACACATCGATCTTCCTGAACACGGGTGTCATCGAGGCCGACGCGGGTGAATACTGGTGCGACGTGACTGATTTGCGCGCCACGTATTCCTCCGGGCATGGACGGCTGGACGTGGCCCAACCGGTAACCATCACCTCACAGCCGCAAAGCGGCACACGAACACAGGGCGAATCGTATACCTTCAGCGTATCGGCCATGGGCGGCTTCCCGCCGCTGGGTTACGCATGGAAGAAACAAGGCGTTTCCGGCACGATCGGCACGGACCAGAGTCTATGGCTGAATATGCTGCAATTGTCGGATGCGGGCGTCTACCATGCGGAGGTTTCCGATTCGAACACGACCGTGATTGTATCCAACACCGCTTCGTTGACGGTCAATGAGACCTCGCAACCCGGCCTGCCGTTGTTGGGCATCATGGGCCTTGGCCTTCTGGCGGGCGCCTTGGCAATGGGCGGCGCAACCGTTGTGCGACGCAGAAAATAGCCCAAGGCGGAATGCAGTTGCCTAATCCAGGGGCGCCGGCGATGAAACCGGCGCCCTTATTCTATTCAACATTTCCCCGATCCGGCACGAACGGCAAATCTTCCCTTGCCGGGCAGGGGCGAAGTGTGTAAACTCAAGACGTGACGCATCCGGCTGCGTAAAACTCACCACAAGTTCCCGGGGTTGCGCAGGGCAGGGTAATTGCACCGTGAGCACATTGGATACGAAAGAATCCTTGCACGATCCGCTGGGCCGAAAACGCCCGTGGGGCGTTCGGGCGGGCGTTTTTTTGCTGCTGATCCTTTTACCCTTCGTGTTCGCGGGCGTGTTCGAGGGTATTTTGCGTGTTTCCGGGTACGGCCAAAGTAATCGGTTTCTCTTGGAAAAGACCTTCGGCGGCCAGACCTATCATGTGACAAATCCGGCGTTTTATCAACAATTCATGACGATGCCCGTCGGAAAAATCATGAACCTGGACGACCTGGGATTCCGCGTGCCGGCCCAAAAGGCCGCCGATGTGTACCGTATCTTTATTTTCGGCGAATCCGCCGCGCTGGGTTGCACGCCCGACGCCGCATACGGCCTCGCCCCCATGCTGGAAGTCATATTGGGCGCGCGTTTTCCCTCGCTGCGGTTCGAGGTGTACAACGCGTCTTGTCCCGCGCTGAACTCCCACGTCATGCGATATGCCGCCGAAGCCTGCGCGGCTCTCGAACCGGACCTGTTCATCGTCTACATGGGCAACAACGAATTTTCGGGACCGTTTGGCCCCGCCTGGGGATCGGATCGGGCGGCAAGTCCGGCGGCCATCCGGGTCTGGGTGACGCTCGGCGATCTGAGAACCGTTCAATGGCTGCGAAACATGCTGTGGCGGCCATGGCTTCCCCGCGCCCAGGAAGCCGGTGAATATCTCAAGGCGTTGCGCCGCTGCAGGCCGGACAGCCCCCCGTGCCAAGCCATGCGCGGCCGCTTTCGGGACAATCTGGACGCGATTCGCACGGCCGGCGTCAAGGCGGGGGCAAAGGTATTTTTTTGCAGTGTTGGAAGTAATCTCCGGGACTGGCGTCCCTTTGCCTCGATGCACCCGCCCGGCTGGGACAAATCGAAAAGCGAACCGTGGGACGCCCATTTCCGGAAAGGCCGCGCAAGGCAGGAAACCGGCGCATACGCCGAAGCGATTGAAGCGTATAGGCAAGCAGCCGCATTGGATGATTCACATGCGGAGTTGCAGTATCGGATGGGAGTCTGCTGCCTACGCCTTGGAATGCGCGATGAAGCCGTGGCACATTTTCGCAGGGCGCGCGATTACGATTGCCTGCCGATGCGCACGGACAGCGAACAAAATCGAATTATCGCCGAAACGGCCGCGCGCGGACCTTCGGATCGCGTGCAGTTCATTGATTTGGAAGCGATCCTGTCAGAACGGGGCGAATCCGGCATGGCGGGCAACGATCTTTTTTGGGACTTTGTTCATTTCACGTTTACGGGGACCCACGCGGCGGCCGCCGCGCTTTCCGATCGCATCGCCGCCGTGCTGCCCGAACCGGCACGGGCGCACGCTGCGTCCGCGCCACTCGATCAATCCGATTGCGAACGGCGCATGGCGTTCACTCCGCCGGTACTGCTCCGGCACGTGAAAGAACTCCTGCCCGCGTTCCGGTTTTGGGGCGTGGACGAAGACTACGTGGCCGGTTTGCTGCGGCAAGAATCCAAATTGGAAATGCAGGTGGGCGCGAACGGCGCGGATATCGAGGCGGAAGGGTACCGGCAGGCGCTGGCGTTCAACGCGGGCGGCTATTATGTGTTGTCCCGATATGCCCGGCTTCTTCTGGAAAAAGGCGATGCCCCGGGCGCGATCGAATTGGCCCGGAAAATGCTGGTAAGCGATCCGGTGAGACCCGCCGCGCGCAGATTGCTAATTGACGCACTGGAGAAGGCCGGCCAACAAACCGAAGCCCTCCGGGAACGCCGGACCCTGCAAGAACTGTTTCCCGGTGAAGAGCCATGACGCAACTCGTCGAGGTTTCGTGAAGCGCCATACGCCAGAATGCCCCATCGGCCCGTCGGTACGCCGCGACGCCGTTCCATGCGTAATCGGCGTTGATTTGGACAACACCATTGCCGGGTACGACGGTATTCTGTTTCGCCGCGCCGTCGAATGCGGCTGGATTCCACCCAACGCGGCAAAGGGCAAACGCGCGATTCGCGACCAAATACGCCGGTTGCCGGATGGCGAAATGAAATGGCAGGCGTTGCAGGCGCACATCTACGGTCCCGGCATGAAAGGCGCAAGGCTCATGGCCGGAGTCAAGGCCTTCCTCGACGCATGCCGCGAACACGGTGCGCTGGTGTTTATCGTAAGCCATAAAACGCAATACGCCGCTGCCGCGCCCGAAGGACCGGACCTACGCGAAACGGCGCGGGCGTGGCTGGAACGGCGCGGGTGGCTTGGCCTGTCCCGCAATCACATCTTTTTCGAGGCAACCCGCGCCGGCAAACTCGCCCGCATCCGGGCGCTGGGCTGCACGCATTTCGTGGACGACCTCGAGGAGACGTTTTTGGAACCGGACTTTCCCGCGAATGTCGAAAAAATCCTCTACGCGCCGGACGGCGCCTACTCCCAAAGGGGAAACTGGCTGTCGTTCGATTCGTGGAAATCCATCCGGGACTATTTTACAAGGTCGTGTTGGCATGGATGACTGCATGAAATGGGCGGAATCCCTGATCGGCAAGCCGATCGTCGCATTCGATCGCGCCGCGGCAGGACGCAACAGCCGCGTGTTTCGCGCAAGGACCGCGGATGGCGCCGTCCATGCAGTAAAAGAATACGCCGTTTCGCCGGAACGCAACGGGTTGGAAATCGAATTCTCGGCCCTGCAATTTCTGCATGCAAATGGGATCGAACGGATCCCGCGCCCCATTGCATGCGACCGCGTGCATAATCTGGCCGTTTACGATTTCATCGAAGGCGCGCAGGCCGGCGATGCGCCCGCGCCGAACGACTTGGATGCCGCGGTCGAATTTGTCCTCGCATTGGACCGTTTGAGCCAAGGCAATCCCGCATGGAAAACAAGCGCCGCGGAGGCCTGTTTTGCGTGGGATGAGGCCATCGGCAACATCAACGCACGGATTCAACGCCTAATGCGCCTGGATCAAGACCGTCCGCTGGACCAGGAACTTCGCGCGTTTCTCGAAAGGTTCTTGGCGCCGTTATTCGACGCTATCGTTCAATGGATCAAGGAATGCGCGGCGCGCGAGGGCCTTTCGACCCATTCGCCCATCGGATCCGGCGAGCGCATCCTGAGCCCTTCCGATTTTGGATTTCACAACGCGATTCGCCGTCCGGACGGGGAAATGGTCTTCTTCGATTTCGAGTTTTTCGGCTGGGACGACCCGGCAAAACTAATCGCCGATTTCCTGCTTCATCCAGGTATGACGCTGAGCGATGATCACCGGAAAATCTTCACAAAACGGCTTTGCGCCGAACTTCGGCACGGGTCTTCGGTTGCAAAGCGGCTTCCCATGGCCTATAGTCTTTTCGCGGTCAAATGGTGCGCGATTTTGCTGAACGAATTCATTCCTGAACATCTGGCGCGGCGGCGATTCGCGGGCGATTCCCGCGACGAAGAGACCCTGTTGGCCGGGCAATTGGACAAGGCCCGCAAGATGTATGCCCGGATCGCGGACACGTACAAGGATTTCCCTTACGGTGGCTGATACCCATAGCGAAACGCCGTTGGACGAACGCTCGCTGGCATTGCGGCGCCGCATTGTGGACTGCCTGAAAGCCAGCCGCCGCGGCCACGTCGGATCGGCCTTTTCGCTGGTCGAAATCCTGCGCGTGCTGTATGACGATATCCTGCGTTACGATCCGAAACGGCCCGACTGGCCGGGTCGCGATCGCCTCATCCTGAGCAAGGGCCACGGATGCCTCGCCCTGTATGTGATGCTGGCGGAAAAAGGCTTTTTCCCCGAAGAGGAACTGGACCGCTTCTGCGCGTTCGACGGCATTCTGGGCGGCCATCCGGACGCGCGCAAGATCCCCGGCGTGGAAGCCTCGACGGGCAGCCTGGGCCACGGCCTTTCGATCGGACTGGGCATGGCGCTCCATGCGCGCATGGTCCAATCCAGCGCGCGCGTGATTGTTGTCCTCGGCGACGGCGAATGCGACGAAGGATCCGTCTGGGAGGCGGCCATGGCCGCGGGCAAGCACCGCGTGTCCAACCTCACCGCCGTCGTGGACTACAACAAAATGCAGTCGTATGGAAGCACTTTTTCCGTTCAGGATCTCGAACCGTTCGCAGACAAATGGCGAAGTTTCGGATTCAGCGTGGCCGAAGTGGACGGACACGATCCGGTAGCCTTGCGCGACGTCTTCCAGCGGTTACCGCTTGCGGCCGATCGCCCCGGCGCCGTCATCTGCCACACCATCAAGGGCAAAGGGTTGCCGTTCGCGGAACAAAACGCGGGCTGGCACCACAAGAACCGCCTGGCCGAAGACGAAATCGCCCGATTGTACCAGGCGCTGGAGCAGCCCTGATGCGCAAGACGGCCCTCGACATGGTTCACGAATTCGCCAAACGCGACCCCCGCGTGGTCTTCATCGGTTCCGATTTGGGTTCGGGCACGCTCAACGCCTTCCGCGAGGAAATGCCGGACCGATTCTTCATGGAAGGCGTGAGCGAGGCCAATGTGGTCGGCATGGCGGCCGGACTCGCGGCGGAAGGCCGCATCGTCTATGTGAACACGCTCGCGGTATTTCTCACGCGACGCGCCTACGAACAGGTCGCGCTGGATGTGTGCATGCACAATCTCGATGTGCGCCTTGTCGGCAACGGCGGCGGACTCGTCTATGCGCCGCTGGGACCGACCCACATGGCGACGGACGACCTTGCGCTGATGCGGGCGCTGCCCAACATGACGGTGATCGCCCCGGCGGACGCCCCCGAAATGCGGCGGCTGATGTTGGCCGTACAGGATCGGCCCGGACCCGCCTACATCCGTTTGGGCAAAGGCAACGAACCACCCATAACACCGGATGTCGTGGACATGAAAATCGGCGATGTCGTTCCAATCCGCGAGGGATCCGACGCGTTGATCCTGACAACCGGCGTGACGCTGCACGCGGCGGCGCCCGCCGCCGAGGCGCTCGCGCGGGAAGGCTGTCAAACGGCGATCCTGCATTGTCCCGTGATCAAACCGTTGAATGCCCCGGCAATCGCGGCGGCAATCCGGAGCGTCCCCCTGGCGGTCGTGGTCGAAGAACATGTGCCCGCGGGAGGACTGGGCAGCGCGATCGCCGCGCTGCTCGCGGAGGACGATTCGCTGCGCGGAACGCGTTTCCGGCATATATGCCTTCCGGACGCGTTTCCCGATCATTACGGTTCCCAGGCCGATTTGATGAACTATTACGGAATCACGCCCGAAAATATTGCCGCCACAATTCGGGCTGCCAGGAAATAAAAAATCATGGGAAGACAGGTCGAGATCATCACGCCGCTGCATACGCGGACCGCGCGCGACTACGTGGGGCGGATGATGGACGATAAAGTTCATTGCAGCGAGGTTTCGCGCCAATACGGCCGCGACTACTGGGACGGCGACCGCCGCTACGGCTACGGCGGTTACCGCTACGACGGCCGCTGGGCGCCCGTTGCCCGCAAATTGGCCGATACCTATGAACTGCCGCCGAATGCGCGCATTCTCGATGTGGGCTGCGGCAAGGCGCATCTCCTTTATGAATTGTCCCGCCTGTTGCCGGACGCCGAGGTGACAGGGTTCGACGTTTCGTCCTACGCCATCGAGACAGCCAAGGAAGAAATCCGCGGCCGTCTTTTCGTGCACAAGGCGGAAGACCCGTATCCGTTCGAGCGCGGCTGCTTCGACTTGGTTCTTTCCCTGATGACCCTGCATAATCTGCCGTTGCCGGCGCTGGCGGCGGCCTTGGCCGAAATCGAGCGCGTCGGCGTGCGCAAATACGTCGCCGTCGAAAGTTACCGGACCGTCAAAGAACTCTTCAATCTCCAATGCTGGGCCTTGACCTGCGAGAGTTTCCTGCGCCCGGACGAATGGCTCTGGATGTTCGAGAAAGCCGGGTACACCGGCGACTACGAGTTCGCTTTTTTCACATAAAGGATGCGTGTGCGGTATTCACGGCTGAAAATATTCCATTTTCCGGGGAAATTGGCGTCGCTGCCCCGCGATATCGGGGAGATACGCCCGCCGCTGCACATCCGCATCAAGCCGACCAACGCCTGCTCGCATCGGTGCCGGTATTGCGCGTACCGCGCGCCGAATCTCCAACTGGGCCGGGATATGGATCCGCGCGAATCCATTCCGCGCGAGAAGATGCTGGAAATCGTCGAGGACCTTGCCTCGATGGGCGTGCAGGCGGTGACGTTCAGCGGCGGCGGCGATCCGTTTTGTTACCCGCATCTGCACGAGGCGGCGGAACGCCTGGCCGCCTCGGGCATTCCCTTCGCAGCCTTGACCAACGGCGCCCGGCTCGAAGGCGACGCGGCCGCATTGTTCGCAAGGTCGGCGGCATGGCTACGGATTTCGATGGACGGATGGGACGCGCCGAGTTATGCGCGCTACCGGGGCGTGGACGAAGAGGAGTTCGACCGCGTCATCGGGAATATCCGGCGCTTTCGATCACTGGGGGGCGCATGCCGGCTCGGCATCAACCTCGTCGTGGACCGTGAAAACGCCCCGCATGTGTTCGATTTCATCCGCATGGCCAAAGACCTCGGCGCGGACAGCATCAAGATTTCGCCCTGTGTGATCGCCGACAGCGGCGCGGAAAACAATGCGTATCACCGCCCGTTTTTCGCGGACGTGAATGGCCAGATCGCGCGCGCACGGGAAACATTCGAATCGGACGCATTCGAGATTTATCACGCCTACCACGAACAGCAGACCGTGTTCGCGAAGCCGTATTCATGGTGCCCCTATCTGCAGATCCTTCCCGTAATCGGCGCCGACATGCGCGTCTACACCTGCCAGGACAAGGCCTACAACCGCGAGTCCGGACTGCTCGGCAGCATCGAACACGAACGGTTCAGCGATTTCTGGATGAGGAACAAGGCGAAATTCTTCGACGTGAATCCTTCCATCCACTGCAACCACCACTGCGTCGCCGACGCCAAAAACCGCCTCGTGCTCGAATACCTCGAAATCGAACGCGAACACCTGGGATTCGTGTAGAACCGCGATCGGGATCACATTTCCAGGATTCGCACATTCAGCGGCACATTGGCCAGCACAAGGCGATCGCCGTTGCGCAACAGCGCGTGCTGACCCGGCATCAGCCGCGTCTGGTTCACGAAGGTGGGATTTGTGTATTCGGGCTGGGCAATTGCGATCACATGCCAGCCGTCCGGGCGCAACTCGAATTGGCAATGGCTGCGATGAACGTAGTTCAACCCCGTCAAGCCCGACAATTGCACCTGCGCCGCGCTCGTGGGATGCGCCTGGCCGACGACCCATCCGCTGCGCACCTCGTGGGTCGCGCCCGATTCCGTTTCGAGATACAACGCCTGGATCGTTTCGCAAACCGGCTCTGTTTCGGGAAGGACGTCGGCTTCGCCGGGCGCAACGGGTTCCGCAACAGGCTCCGCAACGGGTTCCGGCGGCGTGTCCGGCGCCATCGCGGCGGGCACCATGCCGAGGAACTCCCCGTCCCGTTCGCATGATTCCGCAAACTCATCGTTCAAATGTCCGCACCGCGGGCAGGCCTTCACATACCGCATGAGCCGTTTCCTTGTCCTTGGATTGCATCCGGCGCGCCGGCATGGAACGCCTCGCACACCGCCGCGCGCGTCTCGCGTTCCGTCACGCCGATGATCATGTCCAGCGTTCCGCTACCAAATCCGAGGTTCACTTGTTCCACGGGGCCTGATTCCATCGCGGCGCGCATCGCTTCCCCCGCGGCCGTCAGGCCATGCACGCGCTGATTGCCCGATCCCGCCAGCGGATGAATCCGGGGCATTTCGCGCTGGTACGGGCCGTCAATCAACACATCGCATTCCTTCAGCAACAACGTCCGGACGGGATCGGCGCGGATCTCCCCGATGACATATCCCGAATACACGATGACGGTCCAGGCCGGACGATGCCGGCGCACGATCCGGAGAAAGGCCGCCAGCGATTCCGCCTGATCGAACGGCTCGCCCCCCGACACCGTCATCCCGTCGAGCGGCGGATAAATGCCCAAAACGCGCTCAGCCAACCGGGCCACCGGCACCGCGCGCCCGGCATCCAAGGGCTGCATTTCCGGGCTGATGCAGCCTGCGCATCCGCGTCCGCACCCCGCCACCCACAACACAGCCCGTTGCCCCGGCCCAAGCGCCGTCACCGGATATGCCAAACTGTACACGCGAATGTTCATGTCCTTCATTCTGTTTTCTTTTCCATACAGCATACATGAAGCAGCGTATTGATGCATGCATGCGTTTGACAACCAATTCCGGCTGTGCAATGATGCGTCTAATAGGATCTGCCCGAGATCATGTTCAGTAAAATCACAGACAGGTAACCGTAATCCCCGGCTAAGGAAGCGATTGGGGCGGGTCATGTCAAATTGAGTCG